>CAUPPN010000008.1:0-16905 GCA_963513115.1 uncultured Eubacteriales bacterium
AGAATAGAAAAAGCAATTGCTACAGATTTTGCAGGTATTAAAATATTAGTACAAGGTGAAATATCTAACTTTAAGAATAATGCATCTGGTCATCTTTATTTTACTTTGAAAGATGAAAAATCAGTAATAAAAGCTATAATGTTTAGAGGATATACATCAAGATTAAACTTCAGACCACAAGATGGAATGAAAGTAGTTGTAATTGCAACAGTTGCTGTATATAAAGGTGGAGGATATTATCAGCTTCAAGTAGAAGCAATGAAGCAAGCAGGTCAAGGTGATTTAAATGCAAAGCTTGAAGAATTAAAAGCAAAATTAAGCAAAGAAGGACTGTTTGCAGAAAGTCATAAACAAGAAATACCTAAGTTTTCTAAAACGATAGGAGTGGTTACATCAAAAACAGGATCTGTAATTAGAGATATAATTACAGTTTCTACAAGAAGAAATCCAAACATTGTAATAAAATTAGTACCTGTAGCAGTTCAAGGAACTGGAGCTGCATCTGAGATAGCAGAAGCTATAAGATATATGAATACTAGAGATGATATTGATGTATTAATAGTAGGACGTGGAGGAGGATCACTTGAAGATCTTTGGCCATTTAATGAAGAAATTGTTGTAAGAGCTATATATGATTCTAAATTACCTGTAATATCCGCAGTAGGGCATGAAACTGATTGGACACTTTCAGATTTTGTAGCAGATAAAAGAGCTGCAACACCATCAGCTGCAGCAGAAATTGCAGTTGCAAGTGTGATGGAAATAAAAGAAACACTTATGCAAAGGCAAATAATGTTAACAAAAGGTGTAGAAAACAAGGTACATTTAAATAGATTAATGGTTCAAAATATGGAACATAGACTAAAAGATCCATCACAAATAATGGCAGAACAAAGAATGAAAATTGATAGAATGCTTGATATAATTGAAAATAATTTAAATAACAAGATTAATATAGAAAAAATGAAAGTTGAAAAATATAAAGATAGATTAGAAGCATATAATGTAGAAAATACATTAGATAGGGGATACACACTTATAATGAAAGATGGCAAATATGTATCTAAATCTGATGGAATTAAAAAAGGTGACAATATAGTTATAAGGTTTAAAAATGATAAGAAGAAAGCAGAGGTTTTGGATTAATGAGTAGAAAAAATAAGAAAAATAGTGGTTCTAAAATTGCTTTAGTACTATTAATCATAATAATAATTCTTGTTGTTGCAATACCATTTGTTTCAGAAAGATTTTTTAAAAATGATGTAAAAGATAATAAGATTAATGAAAATAATATAGAAGAAAAAGAAGAAGTTGAAAATAATAATCAAGAAACAGAAAAAGTAGATGGGAAAAAGCAAGAAAAAGAACCAGATATATATACCGGGAAATATGAACAAACAAAACAAGAAATTCCTAAAACTAAAGCACAGGTTGAAGAAAATTATAAGAAACAACAATCAAATACTGTGCCTAATTGGAAACAAAATGATTATGATAATGCAAAAAAAGCAGAAGATATAGTAAAAGCTGAAATTAAAAATGATAGTTACATGTATGTAGCAGAAAAATTACAAGAAAATTTGTATAGAGTTTCTGTTAGAAATCCTGATACTACAGAAAATATTGGATTTTTTACTGTTGACACAAATAAAGGAAAAATAACAAACGAAGATTAATAAAAAATATAATGAGGAATAAGATGGAAGAAAATAAAAAATTAGAAGAATTAACTTTTGAAGAAATAATGAATATGCTAGATAAAAAAACGAAAGAAGTTCAAGAAGGTAACCTTGATTTAGATAAGTCTATTAAAACATATGAAGAAGGTATGAAACTAGTAGAAGTAGCAAATACAAGACTTGACAATGCAGAAAAGAAAATAGTAGCAATAAAAAGAAATGGTGAAGGTGAAGAAGAGGAAGAAGAATTATAATGAACAATTTAAAAAAATTAAATATAAAAAAATATATTAAATTGATTTTGTTATTAGGTATAATTACAATTATTACATGTTTGCCATTTGCAAGAGCAAATCAAAATGATGATACTGTAATTGAAACACGAAAAATTGAAGCAATACCATATGTTATAAATGAAAATGGAGAAAGTGTAAGTACAGAAAATCCTAATAACACAATACATACTGAATCTGCAATAATAAATGAAGAATTAGAAAATGTAAATAAAGAACATGAAAATAAATTTGAAAAAGAACAAAAAAGAAATAAAATAGGAGGAATTATCCTAAAGGTAATTGTAGTAATTATATCACTTTCAATATTAGCATTTGTAATAATGAACATTTTGAAAAATAAAAAATAGAAAAAAAATAATAATAATCTTAATCTTGGAAATATATTTTAATAAATATAATATTGGTAAATTAATGGAAGATATAAAAGATATAAAAAATAAAAATAAAGAATTAAAAGAAGAAAAAAGAAGAATAAAAAGAAAAATAGAAATAACATATGCAAAAGAAGATGAAAGGATAAGATTAGATAAATTCTTATCCTTTGTTTTACATGAAAAGTATAATATAGAAATAACAAGAAATATTATACAAGATAAGATTTTAAAGGGAGAAATATTAGTATTTGAAAATAATAAAAATATTAAAAACAAATGATAAGATTATATATATAGAATATGAGGAAAAAGAAAAAGTTATCCCCGAAAAATTAAAAAATTGTGTATATAGTAGTATCATATATGAAGATGAAGATATAATTGTGATTAATAAACCAAAAGGAATTATAGTACATTCTGGAAATAATACAAGTATAACACTTGTAGATATTTTAAAAGAAAAATATACATTATATGGAGAAAAGGGAAGAGAAGGTATAGTTCATAGATTAGATAAGAATACTTCTGGACTAATGATAGTTGCAAAAACAAAGATGGCATATGAAAATCTAATAAATATTTTTAAAAAAAGGGAGATTATAAAAAAATATAGAGGAATCGTTTTTGGTATAGTTGCTGAAAAAGAAGGAATTATAGATATGCCAATAGGAAGAGATCTTAAAAATAGACATAAAATGAAGGTTAGAAATGATGGGAAAAATGCAAAAACAAAATTTAAGGTTATATCATATATTGAAAATGAGTATACATATTTAGATATGCAAATATATACAGGTAGAACACATCAAATAAGAGTACATATGGCGAAAATAGGGCATCCTTTGGTAGGAGATGACATATACACTAGAAAACAAAATAAGTGGAAAATACAAGGACAAGTTCTTCAAAGCTACTACCTAGAATTTCCTCATCCTTTAACAAATGAAAAAATAAAGTTTGAAATTCAAGAAAATGAAGAAATAAGAAAAATAATAGGGAAAGAGTAATATGGAAAAAGAAGAAATAAGATTACAAAAATATATAGCACAAACTGGCCTTGCATCTAGAAGAAAAGCAGAAGAATATATTGAAAAAGGATATATTTTAGTAGATGGAAAAATTGCAACAATTGGGATGAAAGTAACCAATGAGAATGTTATAGAATATGTCCAAAAAAATGGTAAAAAAAGATTACTTTCAAAAGAAGAAAAAGAATATTATTTGCTAAATAAGCCACTTGGATATGTTTGCACATCATATGAACAGTTTAATAGACCTAAGGTAATAGATATAATAAAAAGTAATAATAGACTTGTTACAGTTGGTAGACTAGATATGTATACAACAGGAGCAATACTAGTTACAAATGATGGTGAACTTGTAAATTGTCTTACACATCCTAAAAATGAAATAGAAAAAGAATATACTGTAACTATAAAAGGTGAAATACAAAAAGAAGATTTAGATAAATTAGAAAAAGGAATTGAAATAGAAAATTATATTACCGCACCTGCCAAAACTAAAATATTAAAAATAGATAAGGATAAGAATATATCTAGAGTTAGAGTAAAAATACATGAGGGAAAAAATAGGGAAGTAAGAAAGATGTTTAAAACACTGGGATATTCTGTAATTGCACTTCATAGAAACATGTTTGCAGGATTAGAAGTTTCAAATCTTAAACCAGGTGAATATATACAATTATCTAAAAAAGATATATTGAAATTGAAAGAGCTAATATAGTGTGATATACTAAAAACAATATATAATATCGTAGATAGATATATGAAAATAATTTTAATATATGGAGGATAAAATGGGAATAGAAGATAGCGAAATAAAAACTAAAGTTTCACCATTTGCAATTAGAGAAGATGAAATAAAACAATCTGATGGTTTCGATGGATATGTATCAATAAATCAGGTTGTAAATAAAATTGACAGAGGACATTTAGGGGAAGTAGAATATAAGATACTTGAAATAGTAAATAAATATGAGTTTATTACTTCAAGGCAAATTAATCAAATATTAGAACTTGAAAATATGGGATTTAATAAAAATCGTAAATTAACAAATAAGTTAGATCAAATGCTTAAAGGAAAGTTACTTACTAGATACTATTTTGGTACATTTGGAGAAAAGGCTGCATATAGGGTATATTGTTTAGATAAAAATGGTAAATACTTATTAGAAGCAAGAGAAGTTAAAGTAGATTGGAAACCAACAGATAACACAAAATCAGTTGGAGTAATGAAAAGAAGACTTGCAGCAAATCAATTTTTAATAGCATATAAAATGAAATCTGAAAACTATTTTAAAGATGAAGCAAAGTCTGAAATAGTTGATAAGGAAAATAATACAAGTATAAAATCAAATGGATTACTAGTTTTAGGAAAAGAAGCAAGTAAAATAAGTATTGTGGTAGAAAGTGTAAGAAGAGAAGAAGATTGGAAAAAGACATTTAAATATAGAATGGAAACTTATAAAAATTTCTTAGAAAACTTTAAAATAGGTGATAGTAATTTTAATGAAAAACCATATTTGATATTCGTATGTGAAGATAAAAAACATATGGCAGAAGTATATAAAGAAATTTGCTTGAACAAACAAAATACTGAAGAAAAAATATATTTTACATATGATATATTACAAATACAAGAAAGTTTAGAAGATACTTGGTTTGAGTTTGTTGAAAAAGAAGATAAAATAGTACTTCAAGCATTAAATATACCAATACTAAAATAATGAATAATTAAAAAGATTAAAAGAATTAAATAAAATAAAATAGCAACTAAATTGATAGTTGCTATTTTTATTCTGTTAGATTGTATTAAATCTATGTTTAAATATATTCTTTACTTGCTAAATAGGAAGAATTGAGCCCAATCGCCACGTCTTTCATCAATAAATACTTGAGGGTCCCATAGTTTAGAACTGGTTTCCTTACTTGCAGGGTCATTTACATATATTTTTCCATCAGGACTTACACCTTTTAAAACAATATAGTGTCCACCTGTAGTAAAATGACCTGGCCCCATATTTGCAACAACAAGTCCACCACTTTTTAAATGTTCAATTACCTTATCCATTGAAGTCGCAGGGATTTGTTCTAATTTAAGTCCATAGTCTTTTGCAACTGCAGGGAATAGTTCATAAGTAGATCCACCAACTACTGCATATTTTGAACCATATTTTGCTGCAAGCTCTGGAGGTTCTACTTGTTTTTGTGTAAGTGCACTAACAATCATAGCACAGCTAGTTATACCACATCCACCTTCAGCAATACTATAATGTATACCATATGGAAGGTTTCCCCATTTATTATCCCACTGTATGAAAAGTGGAGTTTTAACAAGTACTCCTGGACCTTCTAAACCATATTCATTACTAGATGAAAGTGAAGAACCAGAACCATCAGGTGTTGGCTGTGAGGCTATATATGTTATATCTAATTTATTATCATCTGCATAAATTTTAGTGTTTCTAAATAAAAGCATAGATGCTTGAATTAATAATATTATAATTATTAATTTAAGCAAATAATTGATAGTGTTTTTTATTTTTATATTATTTTTACTAATATTTTTTTTATTAATTTTTATATAATTCATTAGTATACTCCTTAATTATTAAATAGGAAAAATTGTTTACATTCATTAAATATTATAGAAGGATTCCATAGCCTTTTATTATTGTTATCACTTGCAGGGTCGTTTATATATAACATACCATCAGGAGCTATACCTTTGATTATTATGAAATGGCCTGCTGAAGTAAAATGACCTGGAGTCATAGAAGCAATAACCAAGCCTCCTTCTTTTAAACAATCAAGAGCAGGTTCTAATTCTGATGCATCAGTTTGTACTAAATTAAGTGAATAATCATCAGCTGTAGCTTTAAAAATAGACCATAGAGCACCATATTCTGAAGTATGTTCTTTGCCATATTTTTTAGCAATATCTGGTGGTAAAATAAGTTTTCCGGTAAATGCTGATAACATCATTGCAATACATGTTGGCCCACAACCTGCAAAAGATACAGTAAAAGGTCCAAATGAGTCTAAGGCCCATTTTTTATCATCTTGCTTTAAAAGGGGCACATGATATTTTAATCCGTCACCTTCTATACCATAGGTAGTATTTAATTCTTCATTCATAAGAAATCTCCTTATTGTTTTTCGCTATATAAATATTTTTAAATTATAATATATTATACAATATTTTGTTTAAATATACTATAATAGTTAAAAAAGAAGTATAAATATGATAATATACTAATAGAGGGTAAAATGGAAAAAATAAATAATCATGAAAATCATATGATGGATACAAAAAAGATACTTAAAAATACAGTGTCAAAATTGTTACCATATAATATAAATAATTTGAAAGTGTTTGCTTTTGTTGGGCCTTCTGGAACTGGTAAAAGTTATAGAGCACAACAAGTTGCATTTGATAATAATATTAATGCAATTATTGATGATGGATTATTAATTTCAGGAAGTAGGGTGCTTGCAGGGAAATCTGCTAAAAAAGCTAGTACTAAAATACAGACAATCAGAAAAGCACTTTTTATGGAAGAAGAAGAACAAAAAAATATACAAAATGCTATAAAAAAAGAAAAATTAGAATCACTTTTAATTCTTGGTACCTCTGATGGAATGGTAGAAAAAATAGCAGGTAATTTGAAATTACCTAAAATACAAAAAACAATATATATACAAGATGTTGCAACAGAAGAGGAAATAGAGGCGGCGCTTAAGACAAGAAAGAAGCAAGGAAAACATATTGTACCTGTACCAACATTTGAAATTAAAAAAGATTTTTCAGGTATATTATTAGACCCAATGCAGATATTTAGATTGCAAAAAAATAAGAAACCATATCTTTCTGAAAAAAGTATAATTAGGCCTACATTTAGTTATTTAGGACAATATACAATAAAAGATAAGGCATTTAGAGATTTAGTTAGAATAATTGCTAAAAATGATATAGCAATATCTGAAGTAAATAAGGTACAGATAACTAAAACGCAATTAGATGATGAAGAAAGAATGGATATATCTATGGAACTTGTAATATTTTATGGATACAAGATATTAGATGTAGTAAACAGATTTAAAAACAATTTAGAAAGAGAATTTGAAAAAGCAACTTCTGTAAATAATATATATGTAGAAATAAAAGTACAAGATATTGAAATAGATAAAAACAAAAAAGCAGAAAAAGAAAATTATATTAATTTAAGAGATAGTATATTATAGTATATAGTAGAGGTAATTATGATAATAGGAGTAGATGGACCAGCAGGAGCTGGGAAAACAACTGTAACTAAAAGTATAGAAAATAGGAACATGAATATATATAATTTAGATACAGGTGCAATATATAGGGCTAGTACATATTTAGTATTAAAAATGATACCAGAAATTACTGAAAAAGAAATACTAGAAGATGAATTAATAAGGCAGGAAGTTATAAAAATAGTTGAAAGCTTAAATAGTGGCAAAAACAAATTGGAAATACTAAAAGAAAAAGATGGAAAAAATAATACTTTGAAAGATAAGATAATGCTAAATGATGAGGATATAACTAAAGAAATTAGAGAAGGAAAAGTTGCAAAATTGGTTTCACCAGTATCTTCAATACCAGAAGTTAGAAATACAATAACAGAAATAATTAGAAACACTGCAAAACAATATGAAAATATTATTGCAGAAGGAAGAGACATATGCACTGTTGTATTTCCTGATGCAGATATTAAAATATATTTAGATGCAGATGCAAAAACAAGAGCTAAAAGAAGAAATGAAGAAAACACAAAAAAAGGAATAGAAGAAACTTTAGAAGAAACATTAGATGCAATAATAAAAAGAGACCACTTAGACATGAACAAGGAAGTGGGTTCATTAAAAAGAACAAATAACCAAACATATATAGACACAACTAATATGGATATACAAGAGGTTATTGATAATATAGTTGGGATAATATTAGAAAAAAGGAAACTTGGAGAATAGTTTTGGTAAGAATATTTAATTTAAAAGATTTAAAAGATGTACAGGAAGAAATAGCGGAACAATTAAAACAAGATAAAATATCATTTAGGATAAATGGAATAGAAGAATATATTTTTGTAACTAGTGATAATTACTATATTAACTATATAAAAGATAATGCTGAAAATATAAATAGGATATATTTAAATTTTGAAGGATTTAAAGATAGATATAAAGATATAGATTTTAAAGAATTACAGATTTTAGAAAACACAGATATAGATATTAAAATATATTATGATAGAGGATTTTATGAAGATAGTATAAAAGATTTTAATGAATCTAAGATAAAAATACATAAAATAATAGAAGAGATTATACATAAAGATCAAACAGAAGAAGAAAAAGTAATAACTGTGATACAGTGGATTGTAGATAATATTGCATATAGTAAAAAATACAATGTAAAAGAATTTGATGAAGAAGCAAAGAAAGTATTGAAAAACAGACTACTAATATCATATATATTGAAAAATAAGGAAACTAACTGTGCAGGACTTGCGAACATTTTCTTTGCTTTTTTAGAACAGCTAGATATTGAGTGTAATAAAGAAAAAAATAAGTGGCATGCTTGGAACTCTTTCAAAACAAAAGATAACTCAACTAACGGAAAAGTGTATGTAGATTTAACAAGCTTAGTAACTAAGAAAAAAGAAGAAGATAAGGATAAGAAACAAAAACTTGAAGATAAAGATGGTAATTATGAAAAAAGGACTGTAATAGATAAGAATAATTACTATGTGAAAACAGAAAAGATAAATAATTTCGGGCTATATACTGGAAATATTTATGATACTTATGAAGAAAAATAACAATAAAGAAAACTTTAAATGCTACTTAACATATACATATATATGTATTTGTGGTATAATGGTAAAATAATAAGTTAAAGTTAAAGTAAAAATATAAATACAAATGCAAATTTAAAATGTATTAGTAATATATGATATATATTTAGATAAAAGGAAAAAGGAATAACATGTTAGATAAAAAATATAATGGATTAGAAAAAGAAGCGGAGATAAGAAAATTTTGGGAAGATAATCAAATATATAAGTTTGATGAAAATTCAGAAAAAGAAATATATTCAATAGATACACCACCACCAACAGTTAATGGTAAGATACATATTGGACATATTTTTTCATACTCACAAACAGAAATGATTGCAAGATACAAAAGACTAAGAGGATATAATGTATTTTATCCTTTTGGTTTTGATGATAATGGACTACCTAGTGAAAGATTGGTTGAAAAAAGAGAAGGTAAAAAAGCACATGAAATAGGTAGAGAAGAATTTAGTAAGCTTTGCTATGATATAACAAATGAATATGAAGATGGATTTAAAGATCTTTTTACTACAATGGCAATAAGTTGTGATTGGGATAGAAAATATAAGACAGTAAGCAAAGATACAATAAAGCAAAGCCAAAAATCATTTTTAGATTTAATTAAAAAGAAAAAATGCTATCATGGTGATGCACCTGCATTATGGTGCCATGAATGTTTAACATCAATTGCACAAGCAGAACTTGAAACAAAAACAGTTAAAACAACTTTTAACTATATTTGGTTTGATATTGTAGGAGAAGATGAAAAACTTATGATTGCAACAACAAGACCGGAATTATTACCAGCAATAGTTGCAGTATTTGTAAACCCTGAAGATAAAAAATATGCTAAATACATAGGCAAAAAGGTAAGAATACCACTGATAGATATTGAAGTTGAAATACTTTCAGATGAAAAAGTAGATATGGAAAAAGGTACAGGTGCAGTTATGTGCTGTACATTTGGTGATCAAACAGATATTGAATGGTGGAGAAAATATGACCTACCACTTAAAAATATACTTTCTAGAAATGGAAAAATAACTGCAGAAAATGTAAAAGAAGCAAAACCATATGAAGGACTATATGTAACTAAAGCAAGAAAACAAATAATTGAAGATTTAGAAGAAATAGGGGTACTAGATCATAAAGAAGATTTAGAACACGAAGTACAAGTACATGAAAGATGTTCTACACCAGTTGAGTATACTGTTATGAAACAATGGTTTATCGACACAACATCAGAAAAAGAAGCATTCCTTAAAATAGGGGATGAAATAACATGGTATCCATCATATATGAAAACAAGATATGTAGAATGGGTTAAAAATGTAATGTGGGATTGGAATATATCAAGACAAAGATACTTTGGTGTACCATTTCCAGTATGGTATAACAAAGAAACAGGTGAAGCAGTATATGCAAGAGAAGAAGACTTACCAGTAAACCCATTAGTAGATAACGCACCAGTAGATGACCCTGAAAACTATGTACCAGAAACAGACGTAATGGACACATGGGCTACATCTTCAATTACACCAATAATTAATGCAAGAATTGGAGAAGAAGATGAAGTAAAGGGACTAATACCAATGTCTCTTAGAACAAATGCATCAGATATAATTAGAACATGGGATTTCTATACAATAGTTAAAAGCTATTATCATTTTAATAAAAGACCATGGGATAATATTATGATAAGTGGATTTGTTATGGCAGGAAAAGGTGAAAAGATTTCTAAAAGCAAGGGAAATAGTAAGGTTGAACCAACAGATTTAGTAAAACAAATGCCAGCAGATAATATTAGATATTGGGCAGGAACAGGAAGACTTGGAACAGATATTATTTATGCAGATGAAACACTAAAAAGAGGAAAGAAACTTGCAAACAAGATATTTAATGTATCAAAGTTTATCGAAATGCATTTAAGTGATTTCAAAGAAAATCAAGAAAAGTTTGGAAAAGATTTTACAGATTTTGAATATATAGACAAATGGATAATATCTAAATATGAAGAAATGGAAAAATCATATATTAATTACTTAGAAGAATATGAAGTAGGGCTTGCACTAAATGTATTAGAAAAGTTTTTCTGGAATTTCTGTGATAACTATATTGAAATAGTTAAACATAGACTATATAGACCAGAAGAGTTTGGTGAAAAGCAAAGATATTCAGGACAAGTTACAGTACATATGCTATTATTTAAACTAATTCAAGCATTTTCAATATATATGCCATATATAACAGAGTATATATATCAAGAATTATATAGGGAAGAAGTAGGAGAAATATCTATACATAAGACAATTATTAAACTATTAGAATATTCAAACTATATGCCTGAAGGTGATAATATTATACAAATTATTAGTAAGCTAAGAGGTGAAAAAACAAATAATAATGTTTCACTTAAAACACCTATAGAAGATGTAACAATATATACTGATGAAAAAACAATTGATGCAATTAAAAAATCAGAAAAAGATTTCAAGGCAACATTGTTTATAAAAAACTATATATTAAAAGATATTAAAGAACATGAAGATTGCAAAAAAGATGTAATAGAAGATGATAATACAGATGAAAACATTGATTATGTAATAGAAGATGTTAAGTTAGATATGGAAGAAGAATAGGAAAAAAACGCGAGAGAAAAGAAACATTAGGCACTAGATAATCTAGTGCTTTAAATATGTTAAAATAACATATTTAAATGATTCTTTAAATTATGTTTTTTAAAGTATATAATATTTATATATTTAAGAGTAATTAAATACTATAATTATTTTTAATTACTAGGAGGTATTATGGATAAATTATATACAATAATAATAGCGGCAGGTAAGGGAACTAGAATGAATAGTGAACATACTAAACTAGTACAAAAAATATATGGAAAAGAAATGATAAAAAGAGTATGCCAAACTGCTGAAGAAATTGGAAGTGAAGAAGTAATTACAATTGTTGGACATAAGAAAGAAGAAATAAAAAAAGCACTTAAAGATTTTGAAAATATATCATATGCTGAACAAGAAGAGCAAAAAGGTACAGCAGATGCTGTAATGAAGGGCTTACCAAAATTAGAAGGAAAAGATGGAAGAGTAATTATACTATATGGTGACGTGCCATTAATTAGAGCAAGCACAGTAAAAGATATGCTTGAAATGAATATACGCAATAAAGAGGTACTAACAGTATTAACTGCAGATATAGAAAATCCTATAGGGTATGGAAGAATTGTAAGAGACGAAAATGGTAGAATAACAAAAATAGTAGAACAAGCAGACCTAACTATTAATGAAGAAAACATTAAAGAAATTAATGCAGGAATATACTGTGTAGATTTAAAAACATTAAGAGAAACACTTGCAGAAATAACAAATGATAATGCACAAGGTGAATATAATTTGCCAGATATAGTTAAAATAGCAATAGCTAAAGGATTAAATGTTGGAACATACAAATTAAAAGATATGACAGAAATACTAGGAATAAACGATAGGATACAATTAGAACTAGTAACTAGAGTTATGCAAATGAGAATAAATATAGGTCATATGAAAAATGGCGTAACTATAGAAGATAGAAGCAGTACATATATACATGATGATGTAGAAATAGGAAAAGATACAGTTATTGGGCCAAATACAATAATTAAAGATGGAGTAAGAATAGGAAAAGATTGTCATATTGGATATAATTGTTATATATCTGAAAATACTAAAATAGAAGATGGCACAATAATAGCAGATAATACTATAATATAATAGGATATAATTATTAATAAATGTTAAAAGCAGAAGAACTATCTTCTGCTTTTAATTTATTTATTCTATTTTATTTTTTGATTATTACTTTTTTTTATTTCTTTTCATCATCTTCATTTTCAGCAGTCAAATCATTGTTTTTAGGATCTAGGTTTTCAAAATCATACTTTTTTATTGTATACTTTTTCTTTAAATCGTCATCTGCATATTTAAATTTTAAATAACCAGATGTAGCAGTATTATTATTATTTAATAACACATTATACATTAATATGTTATTGCTATTTAACTTAATATTATTTGGTATACCTGAATCTACAATACCAAAATCTTTTTTGAATCTAGTTACATCATCAGAAGATGCTGTATTTAATATTATCTTATTTTTGAAAGTATTAAGAAGCAATCTTTCATCAGCAGTAGAGATTATTTGATTAATACTCACTGAAGAAATTACAGCTCCTACATTATATTTAGCAAAATTATTTATTTTGTATAATATATCATCTGTAATGTACCTGCCAAAGTTAGGTAAATATATTATTCCAGGAATATTATCCTTTGATTCCTTTGCTCTATCTTGAACAGAAGAACTATATATATTAAAGATTATCATTTTAATTAAGTCTGCATTAATATCTTTTTTACCAATATGGAATAACATGATATCACCATCAGTTAAATGTTTTTTTATTTTTATATTGTTTTCCCTATTACATAGTAATTTTTTTAGCTTTTCATTTTCTAATATATTTTCAAGTAAGCTGATTGGTTGTACCACCATATCTTTAGCTTTTGCCTTGCTATCTTCTGATTTAAATATCTCTGTATCAAAATAGTTAACTACGCTTGAATAATTAATAACATTATCTGCTTTTGCTTTAAATTGACCTATTAAAACATCAAGTAGTTCTAGATTCTTTAAAAGATTATATATATCCTCATAATTAGGTAACATTCCATCATGGGTATATGGATAAGTTTCAATTAAAATAAGGGCTATACTTTCGATTAATTTAACTGTATCATCATCAAGTGGTACACTTGAATCATTTAAAACTGAGATTGTATATATTATATTTGCTACATTTTTAGCAGATGTTATTGCACTTGTATTTGCAAATGGGTTAATTCCAATAGTCTCATTATCTTCTGAATCAAAATATGTATATTCAAACTTAAATAAGTCTAAAGCCTTCTTTACTTTTTCTAATGATTCAATATTTTCTGAGATATATGTAATACCAATATCTTTATATGTATTATCATCTAATTTTAAATTTTTAGTATATGATTCAAATATCGCTTCATTAGAAGGAGTAGGATAGATCATATCTACTGAAAAGTTTTTATTTAAAAATTCGTTTCTATTTGGCATCTTAAGTTTAGCTCTATTTGTTTTTAAAAGATTAAAACTTAAATCCTTTGAAACTTCTTTTAAGAATCTTTTCTTTTTTATATCTCTAATTATCATAGCTTCCATTATATTATCATTTTTAGATTCAAGACTATCTCCTATAATTAGAATATTTTGGAATCTATCATCTTGATCGATTATGATTTCTTGATCAGAAGAAATGTCAGCTCCAAGTTCTTGATCTAATGAATATGCACCATCAAAAGATTTATTACCATCTAATGAATAACCAGTAGCATTTATTAAAGCATTTTGTGAATCAAGATTTGATGATATATTTTCTATATAGTAGTTGAAAGCTTCATATGATACTTTAATTGGTATATATAGCGCTAGAGCTACAAAAGCTCTTTTAATAATATCATAATCTTCTATAATTATTTTTTGATAATTTGGCGCTGAAAAAAACACATTCCATAAAAATTGATTAGTAAGTTGTACTATTGCTGATGCTACAAAAATTATAAAAAAAGTACAATATACTTTGAAAAAAGAAATATTTCTTTCCTTTTGCGTAGACATCTTTGATTCAATTACAAGCATATATGCTAAATATGGAAGTAGTATTACTATCATATATTTAAATGGAGACCAGTAACTTATGCCAACACCATTAAATATAATTAAAAATATTTCAAGTATTCTATCTATTGCAAAATATGTACAAAGCATTGTAATTATAAAAGATATGAAAATATTCTTATCTGTATTTAATTTTTTAGTAATAATACTTAAAAAAGAATTAATTATCTTAAACATTCCTGCAAAAATATTACTAAAAAATGTTGTTAAATTTTCTATTAATTGTTTAAACATTGTTATTCCTCTATATATTTTATTAATTAATACTTAAATAATATCACAAATTTACTCAATATTACAATCATTATAATATATAGCACTTTAATAATATTAAAATTTAATATATAATTTTGATATGAAAGGAGAAGGTTTATGAAAATTGTATATATGGGTACTGCAGAATTTGCAAAAAAGCCACTGGAAAAATTACTTGAAACAAAACATGAAATACCACTTGTTATATCAAATGAAGATAAGCCATATGGTAGGGGTAAAAAAATAAAACCATCATGCATTAAAGAATTGGCTCTTGCAAATAGTATAGAAGTTTTAACACCAAAGAGTTTGAAAAAAGAAGAAGGAAAAATAGTTTTAGAAAAGCTAAAAGAAATAGCACCAGATATTATTGTAGTATGTGCATATGGTAAGATATTACCAAAAGGTATAATAGAAGTAGCTAAATATGGAACAATTAATATACATGGTTCACTACTCCCAGAATACAGAGGAGCAGCACCTATACAAAGAGCAGTATTAGATGGAAAAGAAAAAACAGGTGTCACTATAATGTATGTAGACGAAGGATTAGATACAGGTGATATGATATTAAAAGAAGAAGTAGAAATTAGAAAAAATGATACTACTGCTACTATGTTTGAAAAGCTATCAGAAGTTGGAGCAGAACTTTTAATTAAAGCAATTGAAAAAATTGAAGATGGGACAGTACAAAGGACAAAACAAGATGAAAGTATTGCAACATATGCTAAAATGCTTGAAAAAGAAGAAGCATATATTTCATTTGAAGATACATCAAAGAAAATTTCAGATAAGGTAAGAGGAATGAATGGTGCCCTTACTGCAAAAGCAATATTTGAAGACAAGACATATAAGATATATGAAGTTGAAATTGTAGAAGATAATAAAATTTCGGAAATAGAAAAAGAAAATAATGTAAGCTTAACATCACTAGAACCTGGCAAGTATTTAATTACAAAAAAGAACATCTATGTAAAGTCAGGAGATGGAGTAATAGAACTTAAAAAAATACAAGCACCTAATAAGAAAAAAATGTCGGTACATGACTTTTTACTAGGAAATGGTACACTTTAGTAGATAAAAAAGTGGATAACTTTTAATAAAAAATGAATAAAAATATAAAAAAATAGAAAAAATAAAGAAAAATCAAAATTACTATTGCAAGCAAGTTTTACCTATGCTATATTATAGGTATATTAGAGATATGTGATTATATTTCTATTATAAATAAAAATAGTTAAACAATTATGATAAAAACTATTGCAAAAAATAATTATATATGATAATTATTTATAAAGTAGGCAAATAGTTGTTTAACAAAGACTATAGTCTAAAAAATAGGAGGAATTATAATGAACAAAACAGAATTAGTTGAAGCAATCGTAGCTAAAACAGGAGAAACTAAAAAAGCTACAGAAGCTACAGTTAACGCATTTGTAGAAGCTGTAACAGGAGCACTTAAAAAAGGAGAAAGAGTACAATTAGTAGGATTCGGAACTTTCGAAGTAAGACACAGAGCTAAAAGAAAAGGTAGAAATCCACAAACTGGAGAAGAAATGGTTATACCTGCATCTAAAGCACCAGTATTCAAAGCTGGAAAAAACTTAAAAGAAACAGTTAACAAATAATCAATATAATTTAAA
>CAUPPN010000009.1:0-16858 GCA_963513115.1 uncultured Eubacteriales bacterium
AAATAATAAAAAATAGTTGATAAATAAAACAATTAAATAAATAAAAAATGAGAAGTAATTAACTTCTCATTTTTATTTGTATATTTTAATATTAGACTACAATGTTGTTATATTATAATAAATATTATGTAAATCTGATATTAACATAATAGTGTATTAAATAATACACTTACAATTTATTAATCCTTGTTTCTAGTTGACTCATTATTATTTTCATCCTTTTCTTTAATGTTTTTAAAAGGTGCATTAATTGCTTCTTTTAATTTATCTGCAGACTCTTTATATTTTTGTAATTCCTCTTCATTTAATGGAAGTTCAAGGATATCTACAACACCATGTTTACCAAGAATTGCAGGAGTACCTATATATACATCTTCTAATCCATATTGTCCATCTAAATATGTTGAAATTGGAAGTATTGAATTTTCATCATTTAATATTGCTTTAACTATCCTATTTAATGAAGCTGCAATACCATAATATGTAGCTCTTTTATTTTCTATTATTTTGTAAGCTTTATCTCTAACTGTTTCAAATATTTCATTTAAAACTTTTCTATCTATTTCTGGATGTAAATCTAACCATTTTCCAAAATTAAGTCCGCCTACATTACCTACAGACCATGCAGGAAATTCTGAATCTCCGTGTTCACCTAAAATATATATGTGTACATTTCTTGTATCTACTTTTACTAAATCAGATAGCTCATATCTAAATCTTGCAGTATCTAATGATGTACCAGTACCAATAACTTGGTTGTGTGGAAGGCCTGAAAATTTCCAAGTTGCATAACTTAATATATCTACTGGATTTGATGCTATTACAAAAATACCATTAAAACCAGATGCCATAACTTTAGTTACTATTTCATTAAATAATATAATATTTTCAGTTAAAAGTTCTAATCTAGATTGGTTTTTATCTTTTTGAGGAACACCAGCTGCAATAATTACAATATCTGCTTCCTTGCAATCTTCGTAATCTGCAACAAATATATGTTTAGGTTCACTATATACTAAAGCATCTTCTAAATCTAAAACATCTCCATATGCTTTATTTTTGTTTACATCCATTATACCAAGTTCTCTACCTGTACCTTTTAAAACTGAAGCAAATGCAAAACTTGATCCAACTGCTCCATCTCCTATTAGTATTATTCTTCTTTTATTTCCTTTTCTTCTTTCAATTTTAGTTTTCATATGTGTTCTCCTTATAATTTTATATAATTATTATACAATATGGTATAGCAGATGTGTTAATTATTTAAAGAATGTATAAAAATTAAATAAAGCAGATTAAAAAAAGCAATGAAAAGAAAATAGACAAGTAGAAAAATCAAAGAAAGTAAAAAGTAAAAAAGCAAAAAAAGAAAAAGAAAAAAGAAAAATAATATAATAATAGAAAAAAAGAGTAATATATGATAATATAGCTATGTTAAGGAAAAATTATGGATATAATAAGTGGATTAAATGAAAAACAAAAAGAAGCACTATTAAAAACAGATGGAGCTGTTTTGGTAATAGCAGGAGCTGGATCTGGTAAGACTAAAGTCCTTACTCATAAGATAGCTTATTTAATTGAAGAAAAAAATATAAAACCATGGAACATACTTGCTATAACTTTTACAAATAAGGCGGCAAGAGAAATGGAAGAAAGAGTTGCAGGATTAATAGGAACAAAAGCTAAAGATGTTTGGCTTGGTACTTTTCATGCAATTTGTTTAAGAATACTTAGAAAACATATAGATAGATTAGGATATACTAATTCTTTTTCTATATATGACGTGTCAGAACAAAAAACAGCAATTAAAAGAATATTAAAAGATTTGGATATTGATACTAAAATTATCAATGAAAAATATATACAAGCTGCAATATCTAATGCAAAAAATGATATGATAACACCAGAAAATATGGAAGTATCAGAATCTAACTATAATCAGAGAATAATTGCTAAAGTATATGGAATATACCAAAAAAGGTTAAAAAGCAATAATGCAGTAGACTTTGATGATATAATTAATCTTACAATAAAATTACTAGAAGAAAATGAAGATATTAAAGAATATTACTCAGATAGGTTTCAATATGTATTAGTAGATGAGTATCAAGATACTAATAAGGTACAATTTAATTTAATTAAAATCTTAAGCTCTAAACATAAAAATATAACAGTTGTAGGAGATAATGATCAAGGAATATATTCATTTAGAGGAGCTAATATACAAAATATACTAGACTTTGAAAAAGATTTTAAAGATGCAGAAGTAATTAAACTTGAGCAAAATTATAGATCAACTAGAAAAATATTGGATGTAGCAAATAGTATTATTAAAAATAATGAAAGCAAGTATGATAAAAACCTTTGGACAAATAGCGATACTGGAAATGATGTTGTTGTAAGAAAATTAAATAGCCAATATTTTGAGGCAGATTTTGTGGCACAAAAGATTAAAGAGTTAATAGAAAATGAAGGATATAGCTATAGGGATATTGCTGTATTATATAGAATGAATAGTCTTTCAAGAGTAATAGAAGATAAATTTGTGCAAGCAGGCACACCATATAAGATGGTTGGTGGCCAAAAATTCTACGACAGAAAAGAAATCAAAGATGTAATATCATATCTAAGATTAGTAGAAAATCAAGCAGATAATGTAGCTTTTATGAGAGTAATAAATGAACCGAAAAGAGGAATTGGAGAAGCTACAATTAGTAAAGTTTCAAGGATATCTATGGAAACTGGACTATCTATGTATGAAATTACAAAAAATGCAGAACAATTTGGATTGAATGCATTATTTGCAAAATCAAGAGAATTTGTTTCAATGATTGACAGGTATGCAGAAGACAAATTTGAAATGAAACTAAGTGAAGTAATGAAAGGAATAGTTGAAGAATCAAACTATTTAACTAGACTAAAAGAAGAAAGTAAACAAAATGATATTGCATTAAATAGAATAGAAAATATCGAAGAATTATATAATGCAATACTAGAATATGAGAAAACAAATTTAGACTCTGATCTTACAGGTTATTTAGAATCTGTAGCAATATCTTCAGATGTAGATAATTTAGAAGATGAAGATAATAAGGTGACTTTAATGACGCTACATTCATCAAAAGGATTGGAATATAAAGTCGTGTTTTTAATAGGATTAGAAGAAGGAATATTTCCTTCTAGCAAATCATTATATGAGCAAGATGGAGTTGAAGAAGAAAGAAGATTGTGTTATGTTGGTGTAACAAGAGCAAAAGAAAGACTATATATAACATGTGCGGCAAATAGAAGTGTATATGGAAAAAGTACAGCAACAGTTGTATCAAGGTTTATTGAAGAAATACCAGAAGATAAGGCAGACATTGACTTAAATATAACATATGTAGAAACACAAGACGACTATAAAAGAAACTATTATCCAGAAAAGAATTTTAAAACTAAAACAGACTTTGAGTTTTTAAGTGCAGAAAAGTTTTTAGAAAACTTAAAAAAGAACAACACACAAAATGAAAGTGTACACAGAGAATATAAAGTAGGTCAAAGGGTTATGCATAAAAAATTTGGAGAAGGATTAATTACTTCAGTAGAACCAGAAGACGATGATTATATTTTAGACATATCATTTAATGATGTAGGTAATAAGAGGGTAATGGCAAACTTTAATAAGATGGAGATATTAGAAGACTAATAAAATAAAATCAAGCAAGACAAGAAGAAAAATAAAGAAAAATAGAAAATAAGAAAGTAGAAGGAAGGAAATAATATGCTTACAGTAAATGGAGTATCACTTAGATTTGGATCAAGAGTATTATTTGAAGATGTTAATTTAAAATTTACAAATGGGAATTGCTATGGTGTAATAGGAGCAAATGGTGCAGGAAAATCAACATTTTTAAAAATATTATCAGGCGAAATAGAACCAAATAAGGGTGAAGTATCAATAGGAAAAAATGAAAGAATTTCTGTTTTAAGACAGGATCACTTTGCATATGAAGATGAAAATGTTTTAGATGTTGTAATTATGGGAAATGAAGAATTATACAATATAATGGTAGAAAAAGATAAAATATACCAAAAGGCAGATTTTAGTGAAGAAGATGGAATGAAAGCAGCTAAACTAGAAGAGAGATTTGCAGAATTAGATGGTTGGAATGCTGAATCAGATGCAATGAAAATGCTTACAGATCTTGGAATAGATGAAGATAAAATGTATGGAGAAATGAAAGATTTGGCACCAAAAGACAAGGTAAAAGTACTTTTAGCAAAAGCTCTATTTGGAGAACCAGATGTACTTCTTTTAGACGAGCCTACAAATGATTTGGACATTCAGGCCATTGAATGGTTAGAAGACTTTTTAATAGACTATGAAAATACAGTAATAGTAGTATCACACGATAGATATTTTTTAAACACTGTTTGTACATATATAGCAGATGTAGATTATGGAAAAATAAAATTATTCCCAGGAAATTATGATTTCTGGTATCAATCAAATGCATTACTTCAAAAGCAAATGAGAGATAGTAATCAAAAGAAAGAAGAAAAAATAAGAGAATTAAAAGATTTTATTGCTAAGTTCGGAGCAAGTCAAAGAGCAAGACAAGCAACATCTAGGAAAAGAACACTAGAAAAAATACAATTAGAAGAGATTGTTGCATCAAATAGAAGATATCCATATATTGACTTTAAACCAGAAAGATTACCTGGAAAAGAAATAATTAAAGTAAATCACATATGGAAAAAAGATGGTGAAACTGAAATAAAAGACATAGCATTTGATGTAAAAGAAGGAGATAAGATATTATTTTTAACAGATAATGAAAATGAACTGACATTATTGTTTGATTTAATAGCAGGTGAAAAAGATCCGGATAAAGGATACATTGAGTATGGAAAAACAATATCTGTAGATTATTTACCAAAACATAATGGGAAGTATTTTGAAAGTAAAGAAAGTATAACTGATTGGTTAAGAAAATATTCTAAAGATCCAGATGAAACATATGTTAGAAGCTTTTTAGGAAGAATGCTATTTTCAGGTGAAGAAGCATTAAAAAGTGTTAATGTATTATCAGGAGGAGAAAAAGTTAGATGCATGTTATCTAAAATAATGTTAACAGGAGCAAATGTTTTAATATTTGATGAACCAACAAATCATTTAGACATGGAGAGCATAACAACATTAAATGATGCGATGAAAAAATTTCCTGGGGTTATATTATTTACATCACATGACCATGAGCTTGCAAACACTGTTGCAAATAAGATAATTGATCTAAGAGGAGATAAGATAACAATTAGAGAAAAAACATATGATGAATATTTAGAAGAAATCTTGTTACAAAAAAATAATTAAAATTGACTTAAGAAAATAATTTAAGTATTATAAAAATGTAGCATAAAGCTACACTTGTTATTATTTTAATATGAAGGTGACCATTGGTCACCTTTTATTTTAAGGAGAAATATGAAATATATAGATATACCATATATATATTATGATGAAATGGCAAGATATATCAAAAGCAATGGATACCATACAGATGGTATTAGGAGATCACCTGCACAAGTTGTTACATTTAAAGGATATTTAGACATTATGAATAAATATTTAGAAAAATGGCCCAATGTATTACCAACATATATTAGAACAGATATGCCAGAGGAAATGTTAATAGAATTTAGAGATGATTTTATGAAAAAAATGTTTGAAGATGAAATGAAAGATGATGAAAATAAAATAAATTAAAGACAAAAAAAGAAACACTAATGTGTTTCTTTTTTGTGGTGCAATTAGTCGGAGTCGAACCGACACGAGGGTATAAGCCTCGCAGGATTTTAAGTCCTGTGCGTCTACCAGTTCCGCCATAATTGCATATTTTCATATGCATTTAGTACTTAATTATTATATATTGCATTAATTAAAAAGTCAACTCTTAAATGCAATTAAATAATAAAAAAATAAAATGGTAGCCCCTACGGGAATCGAACCCATGATTCCACCTTGAGAGGGTGGCGTCTTAACCGCTTGACCAAGGGGCCATTGTAAGTATTATATACTTAATTTTATTTCTTGTAAATAGTAGAATTAAAATATATAATATATTATTAAAGATATATCTAAAAAATCGGAGAAAATATTATGGAATTATTAATATATTTAATTTTGATAAATTTATTTGCATATTTTGCAATATATATAGATAAGAAAAAAGCAATAAATGGTGAATATAGAATAAAAGAAAAAGAATTATTGGAAATTGCACTTTTAGGAGGTGTAATTGGAGCTATTATTGCAATGTTTAAATTTCATCATAAAACAAAAAAAAGATCTTTTTTTATTAGAATGTATGCAATAGCTGCAATATATTTAATTATAATTACAGCGATCATATATAATATGTATTTTTAATATATAAATTACTTTAAAAAAATAATAAACACAAGCAAAATTTAACGATATGATATATGATTTATATATAATAGGAGAAAAGTATGGATGAAGAACAAAATATATCTAATGTAGAAAATAAAGAAAAAAATGCTGATATACAAAAGGGGATAGATAAGGCAAAACAAAAGACTATAAAAGCTGGAAAGAAGATAGCAGAAGAAGCTGGTAAAAGTGGTAGTAAGTTAGCATCTATAGCACCTGCATTACCATATATATTTATAGCGGTTGTAATATTATTAATATTAATAGGTTTTTTTGTTGCAATTAAAACAATGCCATCTGCATTTACAAATACCGTAAGTAAATATGTTGAAGGAACTTTTCAAACAGTACTAGACCTTTTTAAAAGTAATGAAGCAAAATTTAGTAAAGATTCAGTAAAAAGAATGCATAATACTGCGTCTTATTTAAGAGATCATGGAACAAACCTTTATGCTGATGGATATATATTTGAAAAAGTCAAAAGGAAAGACAATTTAAAAAAAGTAGATAAAGAAAAAAAATCTGAAGATGAAGTGAGTGAAGAAGATTATAAATATGATGGGTCTGATTTGACAGAAGAAGATAGATTTATACCTGAAGAAGGAATATACGTTGATAAAGAAGGTAAAGTTAAGTATATGAAATATGCTGGTTCTCCATTATTTTACTATATATGGATGAATGGATATACATATATGGTAGATGATCAACATGGTAATTTTTGGGCAGATCTTAAATTAGAAGTAAAAGGATTTTTTAAATTTATAGCAGATTTTGTAGTAAAGGGTGTAATGTTTGATGATGGAGCCGAATCATTCCCAGGTATGATATATATTGATATACGAAGTACGAATATCTTTAGAAATTTAAAAAATGAATTTGTACCCCCAAAAATAGAAGTAGATTTGGATAAAAAAGTTTTAACAATAAGAAATAGGGGTACAGCAAACAATGTTACATTAGCATATAATTTAGAAGGCTGGGCTGGAAGATATGGAATACCAATAAATTTTATATATGCATTACATGATTCAACAATGGCACCTGATTTAATTATTGAACTCATTAAAGGTACAAAGTTTGAAAATGGTAAATATAGAAAAACTAAAATGAATTTAATAGGACAAGAA
This sequence comes from uncultured Eubacteriales bacterium, assembly GCA_963513115.1. Taxonomy (GTDB): domain Bacteria; phylum Bacillota; class Clostridia; order TANB77; family CAG-508; genus JABCPO02. Next base: position 7,567 of record CAUPPN010000009.1, read on the forward strand.
TATAAAGCAAATAGACGATTAAAATTTGTTTCTGGAAATATTATAGCTAATCCCGGAGAATATACAGAAGAAGATATAAGAGAACTTACACCGCAGCAAGAAAAAGAAATGGGATTTAGAGCAAGAGCAGATAGCAATGTTTCTAGAGAAATTAAAAATTATAAAAGAGTAAGAGCGAAAGTTCCAGAAACTAATAATGATAAAATATATTATATGAAAGGAATGTTAAACTATAACAAAGTTACACCTCAAGAAGTTAATGCAACTTTTAAACCAAGAGATGTACAAAATATAAAAGAAGGTGAATATTATAATAGTGACGATGTAAGAAATTATGTTGGAGATGATTATGGTGATGCTATGGAACTTATTGATAAAAAATTTGGAAAGAGCATTATTTCTAAAATTAAAGGTGCTTTAACAGGTTCTACAGATTCAAAAGAATATGTTTATCTTTTAAGAATGAAAGATGTAGTAGATCATTGGTTTAGAGATGTATATTTTGAAATGCCAAAAGGAACAAAGTACTTGAAATATGATACAGATTATTTGATTAAAACTGGTGAGTTATGGACAAAAATGAAGGGAAATGTGGATAAAGATTCAAATAAAAAAAGAGAAGCAGAAGTTAAAGAATCAGAATCTAATTGGAGTGTTTATGATAACCCAGAAACAGATGAAGATGAATCAAATCCAGCAAATTTAAAAGGTGAAGAAAAAGTTATAAAAAGTGAAAAGGTTACAAAAGAGACTTTTGAAAAAGTTTTAAAGGAAAGTAGTGAAGGAGATAGAAAAGAACTAGAAGATGCCTTAAATTTATTACAAGATAACCTATATGTAGAATTGACGTCAAAAGCAGAGCCAGTTAAACAATACCAGGATGCAAGAAGAGGAATGACAAATCAGAGATTATTAGATATATTTAAACAAAAATGGTATATATATGATGGTACAGAAGAAACAGCAAATGCAATAAACAAGGATAGGAAAGCGGAAATAAAACAATATGGAAAAGTTTCAGATAGTTTTGAATCTAAATATAAAAAGAAAATTGATCCAAAAGTTGTATTACCTGAAGTTGCAGACACTTTAAGGAGATCTGGAGATATTGATTCAGAATATATATATAAAGATATTAAGGAACTATTAGTTGAACTTGGATATAATAGGGATAAATTAAGAGATCCTATAAGACCTGTAATACAATGGGTATTTAAAAAGATGGCAGCTGGTAAAAGTTTTCCATCAGGATTTGCTTCAAAAGATGAGACAGAACATGGAATAAGATTTTTATCAGAAGAAGCAGTTAAGAATTTATATTACACAGAAGCATTATCACAGGAACAAGCTGGACTTGATAATAAGAAAATACAAATAGAAAATAAAAAAAGAGCAGCATATAAAGAAAAGAATGATGACGCAAGAGATAAATTATATGGTGAATTAGCAACACTAGAAGAAGAGTATGAAAAAGCAAAAGTAGACTTTATTTCAAATAAACAAAAGCTAATAGAAAAATATGGAACAAAGAGCCAAATAGAAAATGAACTTAAAGATATAGATAATAAAATATCAAATGCTAAAACAGATGAAGAAAAAAAGAAATTAGAAGAATTTAAAAAAGCAGCTCAAGAATCACAAACTAAAAAAGAACAAGAAAAAAATGAAAATAAGGATAGTGAGGAAGCTAAAAAGAAAGAACAAGAAGATAAAAAGGCTGCTAAAAATGATCCAGTAATAAAGAAAATACAAGCAAGATATGGAAAAGGATATAAAGAAGATGATTTTATATTATCTCCAGTAACAGGTAAAATTAAGTATATGCCTGAAGAAAACTGTGTTGAAGTAACAGCTTTAACTAAAGATGATTTAGCTTCAGTACCAGAAGGATATAAAGAATTTTATGAAACAGAATATAAAGGTACAATCGAAGGATATAAAATAAGGATATATAATGTAGAGCAAGTGAGCACAGAAGAAAAAGGAAAATACAAAAGACAAATACCTAAAAAATTAATATCAAAATTATCAACTAAAGAAGAACAAGAAAAAGTTGAAAATTCTGAAAAATTGAAAAAAGAAGCGCCTGAAAAAGAAGGGGATTATGTTAAAGAAGGAACTGTTATTGCTAAGCCAATAATGGATACTGAAAAAATAAAAGAAGGTAAAAAGAAACAAAAGGAAAAGGAAAAAGAAGAAGAAAAGGAAATAGAAGCAAATCAAACTGAAGAAGAAAAAAAGAAGTTTGGAGGTTTAAATAAACTAGCAAAGAAAAAACACTATGCAAGCAGTGAAGCTAAAAACCAATTATCATTTGGAGATATAGGAGACGCACCATTTGTTAGAATGACAATGATAGATACTGATAATTCGATAGTAGATAGATTGCCAGAATATATGCAAAAAAATAAAGGCAGTGGTGGATTTGAAATTGAGATAGCCGATGATTATGATACAAGAGGATATGGAGGAGAATTAGAACTAGACGATGTTAAAAATTGTTTAGATCCAGAAGATCCATCTTCAGTAGATATATTAAAAGAAATAATAGCTACAAAATATACAGATCCAGAAGTTGCATTTGTTAAAGACCCAGAAGCATTTTTAGAAGCACAAAAGGAAACTGGTGTTAATGCATTCTTTACAATATGTGTAAGTATTGTTGAAAGTAGTGGTGGAACTGCATGGGCGGCAATTGATAAATCATCTAATAATATATTTAGTATAAAAGATAAAGGTGGTGGATGGGCAAATTATAGTAGCTTAAAAGATGCTGTTACAAAATTTGGTGAACTTATATCTAAGGGTTCTTATTATTGGCAAGTTGGAAAATACACTGTAAGAGAAATTGGACCAACATATTGTGAGAGAGTAGCTAACTCTTCAGAGCAGTGGGAAGATAAGGTTGTAAAATATTGGACAGAATTATTAGAAAAAGCACAAGAGCTTGGATATTAAAATAAAATAAGGAGAAGATGCTATGGCAATAGGAATATCACCTAGAAAAGGAAGTGATCAATTATTTAATAGTAAAAACTTAATAGATGAAAATACTAAACAAAATATAATAATTGCTCTTGTTTCAATTATGGTTATAATTGTTTTAGCATCTATTTTCTATTTTACTACGCCTAAAAAAAAGAAAAGTGAAAAATACAGCAAAAATATAAGTTTGGAAGGAATAAAAGTTTCAAATTATTCAAGAAAAGAGTTAGAAGATTTATTATATGAAAGATATGAAAAAAGAAAAAATGAAGACGCAATATTTAATTATGGAGATTATCAGCAAAGAATAAAAGGAAGTGATATTGGAATTAGTTATGATATACCAAAAACCTTAGAGGAATTAGATAAAATTGAAGAAAAGCTATTAAAAAGTAAAAATTATAGTAAAGATAAAATAGAAAATGCTATGGTATATATGGATTATGATAATCAAAAATTAAAAAATGCATATATGGAAGCAAACTCAGTATTTAATAATGAAACTTCAGAATATATTATTAATCCAGATAAAAAAGAAATTATATTAAATAAAAATATTCAAAAAAATTTTTTAGATGAAAAAGAATACAAAGAAAAAGTATTAAAAAAATTTAGAAGTAATAATTTTGATCAAATTGAAAAAATAAATATAAGCAATAATATAATTCCAAGTATAGACATAGATAAAATGTATAATGATATAACTAGAGAGCCAAAAAATGCATATTTAGATAGGAAAAATGGCTTCATAAAAGAAGAATATGGAATTGAATTTGAAAAAAGCTTAGAAGAAATAAAGGAAGAATACAATAATGCTTCTGGAAAAATAATAATCAAATATAATATTATTAAACCAAAGATGACATTAAAAGAATTACAGGAGAAACTTATAGTGAAAAAAAATGAATTTAAAAATGTATTATACGAAAAAACAATTACAGTAAGTGACCCTGAAGATAAAGGAGCAATTAAAAATATAAGTATAGCTTCATATTGTGTAAATGAATATATATTAAGACCAGGTGAAATGTTTTCTTTTAATAATGCTTTAGGAAATAGAACGAGAGAAAAAGGATATCAAGATGGTCCTGTTTATGAAAATGGTAAAGAAATAAGGGGATTAGGTGGAGGCATATGTTTTGTATCTTCTGGACTATACTATGTTGCACTTTATTCAAATATGCAAATAATAGAAAGATCAAATCATATGTTTAATCCAGGATATGTACCTGCAGGATTAGACTCAGCTATATCGATGGGAAATTTAGATTTAAAATTTAAAAATACTTTAAGCAATCCAATAAAAATAATAACTAAATTTGATGGAAAAAATTTGAAAATACAATTTTTAGGTACTGATGAAGGATATAGTGTACAAATGGAAACAAGAGAATACGACAATTTAAAAGCAAAAACAGAATACAGATATAATTCTAATTTAGAAAAAGGAAAGAAAAATATTATTCAAACAGGAAAAGAGGGGTTAAAAGTTGATGTATTTAGAATTATAAGAAAAGATGGAAAAGAAATAAAAAGAGAAAATTTAGGAACAGATTCATACAATAAATTAGATGAAATAATTGAAATAGCAAAAGAAGAGGCAGAAAACTTTGATATTATTGATTTAAATTAAAAAAATAAATAAAACTGTTAACATAATGCAAAAAATATGTTATAATATAAGTGTCAGTAGAAAAGTGTATGACAAAATACGAAAGATTGAAACAAGCTATGCTTAAACTTGCTGTCAAGAAAAAAATAAAAAAGCTAGGATACAAAATAGTTGCATATGATTATATAACTAGAAATAGAATAATAGATTTTGTATGTTTAGATGAAAAAAATAAGCAATTAGTATTTATTATACTAATAATTAAGAAGACATCAGATTTTGTAGAAAATATGATGAGTATGGAGAAAAACTATATGAATACAAATATAGTAAAAGAAATGGAATGGTTTAGAAAAAGCCATAATTTGGATGAATATGAGGTTAGGCTAGATGGCATAGAAGGATATGTCGGAACAAAAACAGTAAAAATGAAGTACTATAAGAATATTTTAAATAATAGAAAAGCAAGTTAAATTAGGAAATTTAAAATATAAAATTAATAAAATAATAACAAGATAAAATAGGCGGAAATATAAAAAGATAATATTAAGATAAAATAAATAAATTAAGGAGGAATTACTGACAATTGCAAAGGATAACCCTTTGCATTTTTATTTGCTCTTCTATTTGTTTAAAAATAAATAGAAGTGATAAAAATAAAAGTAATAAATAAAATAATTCTTGAATATTATTACTAAATCAAGTAAAATGAAATAGAATATAGAAGTGGAGAATAATATGAAATTAATATCTTGGAATGTAAACGGAATAAGAGCGGCATATAAAAAAGGATTTAATGAATTTTTTGATGATGTTAATGCAGATATATTTTGCATACAAGAAACAAAAATGCAAGAAGGACAATTAGATTTAACTAAAGAAGGTTATCATGTATATTTAAATAGCGCAGAAAGAAAAGGGTACTCTGGAACGGCAGTATGGACAAAAAAAGAACCTATATCTGTAACAAAAGGTATTGGAATTGAAGAGCATGATAACGAAGGAAGAGTTCTTACCTTAGAATATGATAAATTTTATTTAATTAATGTATATACACCAAATTCAAAAAGAGAATTAGAAAGATTGGATTATAGAGTGGTGTGGGAAACAGAATTTAGAAATTATTTACAAGAATTGAGAAAAAGAAAACCTATTATATTATGTGGTGACTTGAATGTTGCACATAAGGAGTTAGATGTAAAAAATGATAAAGCCAATAGAGGAAGTGCTGGGTTTACTGATGAAGAAAGAAGAGAACTACAAAATTTATTAAACTTAAAATATATTGATACATATAGACATTTTTATCCAGAAAAAGAAAAATATTCTTGGTGGTCATATTTTGGAAAAGCTAGAGAAAAAAATGTTGGATGGAGAATAGATTATTTTATTGTAAGTGATGAACTTAAAGATAATCTTAAAGATGCTTACATATATGACAATATATATGGAAGTGATCATTGCCCGGTAGGACTAGAATTAGAATTTTAGTGAGGAAAATATGGAAAAAAGAAATAAGAAAGATATATATTCAAAGATTTTTATACTTTCAGTATGCATAATGATTGCATATAGAGTGATTTTAGGCAATAGCAATATATTTAATTGGCTAAAAGAATTTATGAAAGTTTTATCACCACTATGGGCAAGTATAGCATTAGCTTACCTATTATATATACCTTCAAGAGAATTAGAAAAGAAATTAGAAAAATCAAAAATAAAAAAAATAAGAAAACATGCAAGAGGATATAGTGTTACTATTGTATATTTAGTATTTTTTATATTAGTTGCTATAACAATAAGATGGCTAATACCATTTGCTATAAAAAATATAAGAGAATTAATATATAATATTCCAGAGTATTTAGAAAGTGCTAAAAATTATTTTATACAAAACCCATTAATAGTATTTGGATATAAAATTGATATTGTAGCAAAAATTGGAGAATTACAAAAAGTTGATATATATAGTGAATTATCATCAAGGTTTTCTACTGAAAATATATTTAAAAGTATATCACAAGCACTAGGTTTTGCTAAGAGTATAATAGGATTATTACTAGTTACAGTTTTATCAATACATGTGTTATTAAGTAGAGATGAATTAAAAGAAATAATGGCAAAATTTAGTTTTGCATGTTTTGGAAAAAGATTTACAAAAAAAGCATTTGATTATATAAAATTAACAAACTACATGGTATTTAAATATGTTACAGCACAATTATTAGATGCAGTAGTTATTTCAACACTGATGTCAATCGCGTTTACTATATTAAAAGTTAAATATGCTATACCGCTTGCAATATTGATTGGTATATCAAATCTAATCCCATATTTTGCAATAATAGGAGTAGGACTAGCTATAATTATAACAATATTTACTGGAGGATTTAAATTTGCTTTTATAATGGCAACAGTTACAACAATTATACAGCAGATAGATGCAAATATAATAAATCCATATCTAGTTGGTAGATCATTAGAAACTAGTCCAATTGTAAGTATAATGGCGCTTGTAATTGCTACAAACTATTTTGGACCACTAGGAATTTTCTTATCAGTACCAATTCTGAGAGTGATTTTGATAATAATATATGATTTATTAAATAAAAAAGTAAAAGAAAGAAAAATAATTAATATTACAAGAAAGAAAAGAAAAATAAAATTAGGAAACTGTAAAGATATATATAATAAAAATTATAAGCAATAAAAAATAAAGTAAGATAAAAAGTAAGATAAAAAGAGGAAAAAATGAGACTAATACAAAATATAATAATCGGAATAATAATGGGTGTTGCAAATATAATACCAGGTGTAAGCGGTGGAACAATGGTTGTAATGCTTGGAGTTTATGATAAGTTCATTGATGAACTTTCATATTGTATAAATGAATTGAAAAATTTATTTAAATTTGAAAAAGGAAAAGGAATATTAAAATCAATAGGACAATTTTTTGCAAATATATGGAAAAGAGAAAAGGATTTTTTAATACCAATATTTGCATCACTTGCTATTTCAGTATATATATTGTCAAAAATCTTTTCTGGCATGTCTGAAACAGCACAGATGCTAAGAAATTTTGCATTTGTAGGATTAATATTAGGTGGAATACCATTTTTAATAAAAGAATTAAAACATGCAAAACCTGGTAAAAAAGAAAAGGTAAATGAAAATGGAAAAGTAAGTAAAATAAGATACATTTTACCATTTGTAATTACATTAGTAGTTATAATAACAATATATATATTAAAAACAAAGGGGATAGTAATACCTGCGATAAAATCAGAAAATATAAGTTTTATGCAAAAGATAATAATATTTTCAATAGGTGCAATTGCTGCATTTTCAATGGTAATTCCTGGAATATCTGGATCAATGATTATAGTTATTTTAGGATATTATGAACTTATGACAAGAAGTATATCATCATTTAATTTAGCTTTTATCATACCATTTGCATTAGGTATAATAGTTGGAATAATAGTTGCAACTAAGACAATTAAGTATTTATTAGAAAATTATTATATTACAACTTATTCTGGAATAATTGGATTTGTTTTAGGATCAATACCTATGGTAATGCCAAATACAATGCCAACTACACAAAGAATGTGGATATATTCTATAATAACTATATTAATTGGAATAATAATTTCATACGGATTAGAAAAATATGCACAAACTATAGAAAAATAGTATTGACAAAAGCAAAAGGAGATTATATAATATATTACATAATTTATGAGGCTTCAGGAGGAGGTGATATATATGCCAGAAATAAAAGTAGTTAATGGAAATTTGGAAGATGCTATAAAAAAGTTTAAAAGACAAACAGCTAGAAATGGAGTAATCCAAGAAGTTAGAAAAAGAGAAGCATATGAAAAACCAAGCGTAAAAAGAAAGAAAAAATCTGAAGCTGCAAAGAAGAAAAATAGAAAATAGTTTTAGAATAAGAAGTAGGCAAAGCCTACTTTTTTTATGATTTATTATAATTTATATTATTGTTTTTATGTTATTTCTGTATTGCTTTTATTATTAATTTTTATTATTATTTCTATTCCGATTAAGATATAAAATTTACACTTTTAAAATAGTTTTTAAAATTATGTTTCTAATTATTTTAATTGTTAACTTAATATTTAATTTGTGTTATAGTTTAAATATATATAAATTAAAAAATAAGGGGAAAATATGAACCAAATTTTAGATTTTGGGAATAATGATAATAAAGAAAATAAAGAAATAAATAAAATTAAAGTTAATTCAGATCCTAATGTAAGAGAAGATAGAAAAAATACAAATGGAAATAATATAAATTATGATAATGTAAATAACAACAATAATAATAATGATAATATTATTATATCTCCAAAAATAGAACATCCAACTAATGAATTTGAAAATGAAAATGAAAATTTAAATGAAAATTTAAATAGTAATTCAAGTTATAATATTGGAAATGAAAATATTAATTATAATAATCATGGATCATTTAATAATAACAATATGGATTCTGAATCTAATTTTAATAATGAATCAAATATTAATTCTGACTTTAATAATAATTACAATTCAGATATGAATAGAGTAAATAAAATGGATGATTCATATGATACAATGGAACAATTTATACCAAATATACAAAATAAAAATAAAGGAAACACTGTTGGAAAAAAAGCTATTGCTATAATTTTA
>CAUPPN010000010.1:0-15817 GCA_963513115.1 uncultured Eubacteriales bacterium
CTCAAAAAAATATTTAAATAAATAATTACGTGGATCATCCATTATTTTTCTTTTCTTTTCTATTAAATTAGCATAACCTATAACAAATTCAAACTTTTTATATACAGCATATAGTTTTCTAAAATAATGTCAAAATATATCCGTCTATCAAGGCAATTAAAAAATACATAAAAAATGCCCTTGTAAAAGCTTCTATATGCTTTTTAGGATTTTGATAAAGGCTTTTTTCTGGTATCTTTGATAACCTAATTCTTTTTGTATTTCTCCACCACAAAAGATCTATAACTAAAAGGTCAAAAATATTAAAGCCTTCTCCTAAAAATAATAAAGTTATGAAATTTTTAGCAAAAGTTGTTTGGCGAATTTTCAACCCTAATATAAAAAATAGAATTGAAAAAATTACAAAATTTGCAATAAATATCCTGGTTATACTAGTTTCTTTAATTTTTTTTTGTAGTCTTCTATCCCTTTTATTTTTTCTTGCACCTCATCAGGATAAGACATATAGTTTTTTAAATTTTTTTCATCTGTTCCAGTAGCTAATATACATATAGCAAAAAATATTATACATAAAATTAATAGTTCAACTAAAATCATAATCACCTCCAAGGTATTTCATAATTTAATACTTAGCTAGCAGAAGAAATTTAATTTTTTAATTTAAGATTTCAATAATTCAATTATTTCATCTTGAGCATCTCTTCCTTCTCTAAAGAATCTAAGCAAAGGATAACAGTGGCACATTCCTTTGCCAACAATTATTTCATATGGTACATTGTATTTTTCCATTGCTTTTTTAAATTCTTCAGCAAACGCATAGAGGCATTCATTTTCTCCAAAATAAAAGTAAGTTTTCGGAAAACCAGTAAAATCTCCTACAGTTCCATCAAGCATATATTCTGGTATATCTTCATCGCCTTTTGTAATTTCTCTTGCTGTTTTAATATATGTAGGTTCAATAATTATATCTTTATGATTAAGAGCATTTACTTTTTCCCATATTTCTTTATTTTCATCTAAAGTTACATCGGGAATGCCACCGGGTGATACTGAAATTATTTTTCCAGGCATTTTAAGTGGTTTTCCTAGTGCATTGTTGTGTAAAAATATTCCTATAGCAAGGCATGCTCCTGATGAAAATCCAAGTACACTTATATTTTCTTCTTTATACATTTTGGTCATTTGCCTGTATGTCTCAAACGAAACTTCATATGTCGTATTTATTTTTACATCTTCAGAGCAAAGAGGGTAAAATAAAAACCAAATGTCTTTACCAGTTTGTTCCATTATTCTTTCAGCCAAAGAAAAATCTAATTTATCTGGTTGTGTAATCATTCCTCCACCAAAGAGATAAAGAACGGCACCTTTAGAAGGTTTCTTACTTTTTTGATAAGAAATAACCCTATATCCCATAACATCTCTATCGAAAAGATAATAATTTTTTCTCTTTGCCCTCTTCATTGCCTTATCTAAGTTAAATACCTCTTTTGCATTTTCTTTCTTTGCGTACTCAAGCATTTCTTTTTTGTTCTTTAAAAACATTTTTTTAACTCCTAAAAGTCTTACTATCATTGATACAATTTTATAATTTAAACTCATTTTATTACTCCTTAAATACCCAATATTTCTTACTTATCCTAATTAACACCAAGCATTATCATTATTCTATATAGTCCAATTATATCCCAGATTAATTCTACATCTCTCATATATCCATTACAACTTATTTTTAATTACAAGAACAAAACCATTAAGATATTTTCTTGGCAATCATAATACCAATAGGTGCAAGACCTCCATATACCAATTTCATTTCAACTACTTTAAGGCCATATTTTTCAGTAAAATCTTCAAATTGTTTTTCATTCCATTCTTGATATATCTTAAATCCTAAAATAGACATAAAGCCCTTTATAATTTTTCTTTTTACTCCTTGTTTTCCCTCTTTCCATAGGAAAGTAGGTGCACACAAAGTGCCATTGGGTTTTAACACTCTGTGTATTTCTTTCATTGCTTCATCTGGATTAGGCATAATATGAAGTGCATTAGAAATTAGCACGCAATCAAATTTTTCATTTTCAAACGATAATGATGTTGCATCTGCCATCTCAAATATAAGGTTTTTGCCTTCCCCACGCTTTTTTGCTTCCTGAATCATTTGCTCAGAAAAGTCTGTAGCAATCCAGCTTTTAGTATAATTTGAAAGGATAAATGATAATTGTCCTGATCCACAAGCAAGTTCAAGTGCTTTAATATCATTATTTAAATGTGGAATAATGTATTTACAAATCTTATCATATATTCCTTTATCTTTTTCCATAAAAGGGGCATACAGCTTTGCAAATTTATCCCAAAACTTTTTATTACTTTTGTCAATCAATTTTAACACTCCTTTTAATATAAATTATTATATATTATATTAATTTATTTCTCATTTTCTTTAAATATTTCTAAATTCATTAATACATTGGTATTAGGTAAATACTTTACATTTGCTAATACGTTTTCATCCCCTTTAAATTTTTCTTTTTCATTATCATATGTTTTAGAATTAATTTGAAATATTTTCATTTCATCTTTTTCATTATATCCAGTAATTGTATATGTAGTAATATATTCATAATTATTATCTTCTTCTATAGTTATATATTTTAATTTTTCAAATATTGGTGAATTAATATATTTTAAATCAAGTATTGGTGTTCTAAGAAAATAAAATAATCCAACAATTGCAATAATTACACATATCCACCATGCTACAGTAGCTTGCCATTTTTCTTTAATAAAATAACTAAATGCAAAAATAATCAAAATTACAAATGTTATAAAAAGCCTAAAAACAATTTCACTAAAAAATCCTATTTTGCCTTCTTTATTATAACCCATACCATTGCTAAGAATTATATATATAAAGACTATAGCTATAATAGTAAGCAAAATTAAAATAATACTAAATATAATTCTTCTTGTTAATGAAATGTTTTTCGTGCTTTTCATAACGTCCATATCATATATATTATCCATATTTTTTCCTCTTTTTTAATTATTAATTTTTAAACATTAATTCTTTTTGATATATATGCAACCGTTTCAACTTGCTCGTCATTGTCCAAACCAGTCTTAATAACATCTCCAACATCCATAATGTTTTTTAAACCTTAAATAAGAATTAGATAAATTTGTTTGTGGGTTAAACCATTATGAAATGTCAATTCACAGATAGTTTTACTTATATATTTATACAGTCTTTTTGTATTTATAAATCATCCTCTTAAAATCTCGTCTATCTGCTTCGCTTCGATTTGTTTTTGTAAATCATCAATTTTTGTTTCAATATAGTTTTTATGTTTTATCCACTTTAAACCTATAAAATTTGGTAACAATGATTCGAGAAATTCAATCCAAGCTGAATACATAGGTACTACACTACCTGACCAACTCCAAGAAGTAGGTGTTAATGGTATTTTTTCAAAGTCTTCAAATAACGGATTATTCTCAAGAAATAGCAATATATACTCTTTTTTTCTTTTGATCTCTAATTTTGACACAACTGAAAATAGGCAATACATTTTCGCTTCATCATTGCAGAATTGTTGAATACATTGTCGAATCCACATATCTTGTCTTTCTAACAGCTTTTTCTCATTTTGCTTTGGCAATAATAAAGATTCTAAAAAACACGGTACTGACAACCTATAATATTGACGGTTTCTTATCAACTGCTCAAAGATTTTATTATATATTTCTACAAAATCATCCAAATCAAAAAAGCAACAATGCTTTTCTTGATGGTCGCTAAAGGAGTCACTATTTATTAAATAATCTATATACTTGTCCAGTATAGAAGGTCTAACCGATTATTTTTCCTTCAAAAATTGTCCGTCATAATCATGATCCTTATCATATGACAACATAGCATGGTATATTTCTTCAAGCAATTCTAAATTGCAATTAAATTTTTGAATCACTTCCTTTGGTGTATTATTATGATGATAATCAAATAACGAGCCAAAATAAATATACACGATAGAAGAAGAATACTCTTTTTTATCCAAAATAATTTTGCAACCTTCTATTAATGCTAATTCATCTATTGCTTTATATTTATCCAGAAAATCTACATCACGCATTGATGGTGAGGTAATATATCTGTCAGAAGTATCTTTCAAAAAATCATAAAGCCCTTGTAAATGTTTTTCTGTAATTAATCCCGGCGGTAATTCATGATAATATGCATATGTCCAAGCATTTTTCTGACTATATTCTTCACTAATAATAATTTCATACACTTCTGAATCGGATAATAATGAAAATAAATTGCCTACTAGATGGTATGGATGTAAATTGTTTGGTGTATCGTTTTTGATATAATATTTAATTGCATCAACATACAAATCTGCTTTTTCGGAAATAGCATCAAAGGCAATGCCTAATCCTTCACCGACCTTCCAATATGAACGGTTATCTAGCTCAGAAATACCGTTGCAAACATCAATTAATTTCTTAAATATCTGTAAATCACAATTCAAAGTGTAATGATTAATTGATTGCTGCTTTTGTTTTTTATTTTCTTCATAACCAATTTCTTTATAATCTGGTCCTTTAAGAAGACAATATAATTGAAAGCCCTCTCCTTTAAAATATTCAGAAAACAAGGATTCACAAGAATAATTCATTCTGCTAAAAACTTGCACTATTTTGTCTGCTAAAAGGCAATTTGCCAATTTATCTGGTGGAAAATTTAACTTCAAAATTAATTCAATATATTTTAAATCAAATTTTAAAACAGGAATGCTTATATCGTCAATAATACCACCATAAGAACTAAGAATTTCCCTAACTTTTTCTCTATACTTTTCAATTTTACTCAAAGAAATTAACGATTCCCAAATTAACCCACGATATTTTTCAACACCTTTAGACATAGTTAATGGAATCTGATATATGGTTATTGCATTCTTTCGTTCTTCCTCCGCTGGAGAAAATTTTAACTTCAGAAATTCTTCTGCTATCTGCAAAAAAATCATTACAATAAATTCTTGTTTCCAATCATTTGAATATTCTATTATTTTTTCAAAAAAAATTATTTGAGTATAAAAACTATTACGAAAAGAATCCCTCTGAATACCAAAATATATATTAACTGCATGGTAAAATTCCATAAATAAATCTGGTCGTTTTAGATAATATTGAAAAAACAAATCACAAGCGGTTGGCAAATCATTCATATCTGCAAATCCACCAAGAGTTTTAATGATATCATTTTCCACATATTGATAATTTTTTCTTTTTTCAGTATCTATATCAATCCATTCACAAATCACTCTTTCTTCGGATTCAATTTCATTTTGCAAAAGCAAAAGTGTTTCCGTAGGATTAATGCGAAAAAAGACTTTTACAAATTCAAAGAAGATTGGCGATTTTTCTGTTGATAATTCATCCCATAATAACTTTATTTCTTTCTCAGCAAAATTTAAAAGTGCCTTATTTTTAAAAATATTAAGCAACTTATTAACAGAAGATATAGTTCTCTCTCTGTAACTTAAAAAGCAAGCTTTAATCATTTTCGACAAACTAAGTAATTTTTTGTCAAAGAAAATATATTTTAACAAATAATTAGACAAACATTGATCAGAAAAACGAACAGCTTTATCATTACAAATATTGACAATCTCCAGCTCGTGAAGCATACGGATATTTTCAATGAAACTATCTCGATTTAACCCTTTTTCCTGTAGAATTGGTAAAAGTGCATCAATATAATCTAAATGAATTGCTTCAAGAAAAGCAATTATACCAGAAGTTATACACAGATTTTTGTCTGTAAAAAATTGATTATTTTCTAAATTAGAACCATAATAATCTTCATATAATTGTGACACATCGTCAATAGAATCCAAACGATTTGAACTGCATGCTACTTTCCCAGCAAGTATAGCAATACGGGCGTTCCCTTCTGAAATTCTTATAATTCGTTCTTGATAATCTGAATTCAAAATGCCCAATGAAGTTTCAAGTAATTCCTTAATCTCATTCTCTGAAAATACATTTACATTCACAATTTCATAAGAAGTGATTGCTTTAACATCGTTTATCACTTTTTGAAGTGCATAATCCCTTACTGTAATAAGTATTTTTACATTATATCCCACTGATTTCATACTAACGTATCGAATAATATGCTGCAGTCCTGACAATTGATTGGCATCATCAATAAAAAGAAAATAATCTCCTGGTCTATCTAAAAAAAGTTTTAAATCCTCGTATATTGGTAATGCATTACTATGAATACAGTAAGTCTTTTCATTCTTAGCATTTTTATGATTTTTTACATAATGCAAAGCTAAACGTGTTTTCCCCGTACCTGATGAACCACTAAGTATAACAACATCCACTTTAAGATAAGCATTGATGATATCTTGAAATTCTTTTTCTCTGAATAGAAATTTAGTGTCAATTGGAGCAGCCATTCTATTTGCATTGTAACTATTAATAAATTCATCATATGATTGAATTTGATCTGTACTTATTGATATTCCCAAAAAATCACGTGAAAGATTATGATGGAAAAGATATATATCTTCTGCAAGCTTATCAATTCCAATAATTACAAGCTTAATTCCAACATCTTCACACAGTTTTTTTACTTCACTATCTTGAAAGGGTGTAAGGTTTGATGAAGTATGACAATAAATAATTTCAGAGATTTTGTCATATGGAACACCTGTCTTTTCTGTATCAAGACATTTTTCAAGGTCATCCCTAATTTTTGCAAATAAGTTTGTCCTTTGAGTTGTGTATTCAACAAAAACATACTTTTCATTTGATGCAATAAAATATGTATCAGGTGTACCTAAAGTGGTCTTTCGTGTACCTGCTTCTCCACCAAGAGATACTATACTCGGATAGCCTGTTTTATATAAATAAGAATCACAAAGATTTTGAAATGAACCTGCATCCAGTTGTAGTATTTTTTGTTTAATACTTTCAATATTAGCCACTGTCTATTCCTCCTATTATTTTAATAATACACCATCTTAAAATGCTTCAACGCATCTAAAATTGCTTCTTCCTTTTCAATTGGACACTGTGGTATTTTCTGTTTCTCATTTTTTAAAATATTATAATGTTCCCTAACTTCTAAACCATGCTTTTTCTTAACTTGTGCAATGTACAGAGCAGATACTTCAAACCCAAACTTTTCCAAAACATAGTTTTGAATTTGTTTATATGTTGCCTTACTTTCTGCACTTGTTAAGTCCATATCGTCCATCGGAAGTTCTACACTAATATATTTCTTAGAATCTAGTTTGGAAAGCTGCGTGATTACTTCAACATGCAATGTTCTAGGAAACATATCATATATAGCTATTTTTTGTATATCATACATATTTTCTTTAAATATTTTAAGGTCTCTTGCAAGGCTTGAGCTATTGCACGACATATATACTATATTTTCTACACCTGATTGAGTTATTTTATTAATTACTTTTTTATCAAGTCCTGATCTTGGTGGATCTACAAAAACATATGAATTTTTAGGTATATCTAATTTAGATATTTCATCTTCTGCCTTACCTAATATGTTTTTAGAATTATCTACACCATTTAATATAGCATTCCTGTCTGCCATTTCTACTGCTTCAACATTATTTTCAATTGCTATTACTTTTTCAAACATAGAAGAAAATAGTACTGTACTTACTCCTACTCCACTATACATATCTATTAATACATTGTTTTTCGTATCTTGCTTTTTTAGCTCTTTTAATATATCACTATATATTTTTTCTGCCTGCTTTTTATTTACTTGGAAGAAGCTATTAGGGTGTACATAGTATTTTTTACCTAAAAACTCTATCTTAATATCATCTCCTACTGCCGCTAGAAATGTATTATTTTTAATATCTTTTAGGTATATTTGTATATTAGAATCTACTTCATTTTGTTTTAAAATATCATTTTTTAGTTCTTCTAATTTTTCTTTTACTATTTTTAAAACTTCATCTGCATTATATTTAGCATCTACTGTAAGTTCTATTTGTATATTATTATCTATTACCCTTATCATAATATCTGAAAAGTATTTTAAGTAATTAATATATTCTTCTGAAATAATTTTAATTATTTCATTTATCCTATCATTTGCTATATCACATCTTTTTATTTCTACTAATTCATTTGTTTTTCTTTTAAAATATCCTATTTTACCATCTTTTACTTTTAACGTAACCTTGTTCCTATATCCTGAAGTATCACTTCCTACTATGGCTATATCTTCTCTACACATATCTTCTATGTCTTCAATATTTCCTATTCTTTTTAGATTATTTAATACTTTGTTTTTCTTAAACTCTAATTCTCTTTCATATTCTAAATCTTGGAATGCACAATTTTGGCATCTAGGAAAATAGTTACACATACTAGTTATCCTATACTTACTTCTTTCTTTAAATTCTGCTACCTCTGCTAATATATAATTCTTCTTTTCTTTTATATTCTTGATTTTAACTGTATCTCCTAACTTAGCTCCTTTAATGAAATAAACTAATGAATCTTTTTTAGCAATTCCTTTTCCATCTTCTGTTATATCTATTATTTCAAATGTTTCCATATTACCTCTTAGTTAAATTTTACTATACTTTAAAATAAATTAAAAGGAATAGATATGCATTTATATCATATATTATTATTTAATTATTACTAAAAATTATTTAGTATAGTTTTCTTTTTTTTTTTGCTATTATCTATTTAGGAGGTTATTATGGAAAAAACAAATAAGGTACTTGTAGTACTTCTTATTTTAGCATTAATCATTATTGGATATTTTGGATTTTTAATAAATAAGTATTTTAAAAGAAATCTTTATGAAGCTAAAGAACAATATATGACTCTACGTGCTATAGATGAAGCAGGTTATAAGCTACAAACTAAAAAAGAATATGATAATTTAGAAACTTATAAAGAATTATATAATGATATTAAATTTGATGCTAAAAAAGAAATATATGAATTAGTTAAAAAAGAAAATACAGAAAATAATAATAATAATGAATAAAATATACATCAACACTAATTTAATCATTGATTATTATATGTAAAAAAGTAGATTATTACATCTACTTTTTTATATAGTTCATATTATTTTATATTATTTTATACTACATTATATTATATATTATATTACAAATTATCTTCTATCATTTTTCTAATATTTTCTTCTTCTACAAAGCATGGATCCATATGTATTAAAAAGTGCCAATCATCTTCTTCCTTTTTCTTATATAATATTGCCTCTCCATCTTCTGAACCAAAATATGACCTTGTTACATCATATCCTTTTTCTTCTAAATAATTTTTTGCATTTTTAAAGTTTTCTTCTCTTTTTGCTATATATTCTTTTACTTCTTCATTGTTTATACTATATGCATCAACTCTAGTTGCAGATTCTATAATTCCTTTTCCTTTAATTGCTAAATTTGGTATTTCTTTCCATATAATCTCAGCTTTAGTATCATTTGAAAACATATATTTAGTAAATGGTACTATATTTCCATTTACTTCAATTTCTATATATTCAGGTAATTTAGATGGAATAATATATTCATATAATATATCATCTTCTACTACTTTTTCAAATAGACCTAATTCAACAGATTCATCTTCTTGTATTAATTCTAATATATACATGTTATCTCCTTTTATTTTTTCTTTAATTCTTTTTTTACTTTTTTCTTCTTTGTTTATTTTTTATTCTTCTATTACATATACTCTTTCATTTGGTCTTACCATATTTAACTTATCTCTTGCAGTTGATTCCACAATTTCATCATTTCCTATTTTTTCTTGTTTTGCATTTATTTCTTCTTTTTCTTCATTTAATTTTTCTATTTCACCTGAATAATAATTTGCCTCATTTTTTAACTGTAGTATTCTTTCATATTCATTAGAAGTTTTAACAAGTAGGTAACCACAAAGTATTGCAAATACTGCAATTATTATAGTATATGTTTTAATATTAATACCTGTTTTTTCCATATATCACCTCAATTATTATCTTAATTATAATTTAAGTAGTTTAATTATTCAAAGTTTTTTAATATATTATCTCTTTATATCTTCTTATAATATCTAATTTTTTAACATATCTTTTTTCTATATATTAAAACATATCAAATATACTTGTTTGTGCAGTATCTAGCATTCCATCAACTACCCCAAAGTTTTCAAGCATTTCCATTGTAGAGTTTCCTATCTTACATCTTAGTTTCATTTCTTCTTTAGTGAAGAATTTTTCTTTTTGTGCCTCATTATATATATTTTCTGCCGCTATCATACCAAGTCCTGGTATTGAAGAAAGTGGTGGTAATATATGTGTATCGTCTACTACAATAAACTTCCTATAATGTGACTTATATAGGTCAATTGGTAAAAATTCTATTCCTCTTAAGTACATCTCTCTTACTAATTCACAAATACTATATACACCTTTTTCTTTTACTCCCATGTTTTTCATAGCTTCTAGTTCTTTCATTTTTTCTTCTAGTTTTTCTTTTCCAAATATCATAAATGTTGCATCAAAATCTCCACCAGAACGTACTGTATAATAATTTGCATAATATGCAACTGGCTTATGTACCTTAAACCACGCTATCCTAAATGCATTTGTTACATATGCAGCAGCGTGTGCTTTAGGGAACATATATTTTATCTTAAGGCATGAATCAATATACCATTCTGGTACATCATTTTCTCTCATAAGCTGTTGGTATTCTTCAGTTATTCCTTTTCCTTTTCTTACCTTTTCCATTATATTAAAACTATCAGCTGCAGGTACACCTTTTGCAATTAAATATGTCATAATATCGTCTCTTGTACATATTGCATCAGATAGTGTAACTGTTCCATTTTTAATTAATTCTTGTGCATTATTTAGCCAAACATCTGTACCATGTGATAATCCAGATATTCTAATTAGTTCTTCAAATGTAGTAGGTTTTGTTTCTTCAAGCATTCCTCTTACAAATTTTGTACCAAATTCTGGCACCCCAATTGATCCCACATTTGAACCTATATCTTTTTCTGATACACCAATTGTTTCAGTAGATGAAAATATTTTCATAGTATCCTTATCATCAAGTGGTATATCTTGTGGCCTTATTCCTGTTTCATCTTGCAAGTATTTAAGCATTGTTGGGTCTAAATGTCCTAACATATCAAGCTTTAATAGATTATGATCTATTTTATGGTAATCAAAGTGTGTAGTAATTATATCAATATCAGACTTATCTGCAGGTTTTTGTACTGGACAGAATTCATATATTTCATGTCCTGCTGGCACTACAATAATACCTCCTGGATGTTGTCCTGTTGTTCTTTTAACACCTGTACATCCTTTTGCAAGTCTTGCAATTTCTGCACTAGATTTTTGTATATCTTTTGATTCGAAATATCCTTTTACATAACCAAATGCTGTTTTTTCTGCAATTGTTCCTATTGTTCCTGCTTTGTATGTTGTACCATCTCCTATTATTTCTTCAGTGTACTTATGTGCAGTAGATTGGTATTCATCTGAAAAGTTTAAGTCAATATCTGGTTCTTTGTTTCCAGTAAAGCCTAAGAATGTTTCAAATGGTATATTCATTCCATCTTTAATTAATTTTGCTCCACATTTTGGACATTCCATATCTGGCATATCAAAACCATTTGCAAATCCATGGTCTGAAAAGTCACTATACTTACACTTTTCACACCTATAATGTGCTTTCAAGCTATTTACCTCTGTTATACCAAGCATGAATGCTACAAGTGATGATCCAACAGAACCTCTTGATCCTACTATATATCCATCTTCATTAGATTTTTTAACTAACTTTTGAGCAATTATATACATAACAGAGAATCCATTTGAAATAATAGAATTAAGTTCTACTTCTAGTCTATCTTCAACTATCTTAGGTAAAGGATTTCCATATAGTTCATATGCCCTATTGTATGTAATATCTTTAATTGTTTTTTCACATCCGTCAATATATGGTGTACATTTTAAGTCACTAATTGGCTTAATACCCTTGTCTATCTTTTCATATATTTCTCTTGTATTTGTAATTACTATTTCTTTTGCTTTTTCTTCATCTAGAAAATCAAATGCTTCTAGCATTTCATTTGTTGTTCTAAAATACAAGTTTGGTTGGTTATTTGCATCTCTTTTTTTCTGTCCTACATGTAGTATCTCCCTATATATTACATCTTCTGGATCTAAGAAATATACATCTCCTGTTGCAACTACTTTTTTACCTAGCCTTTTTCCTATTTCTAATATTTTAAGTACAATCTTTTTTGCATCTTCTAAGTCTTTAAATATTCCTGATCTTACCTTGTCCATTTCATTTTCTGGCGGTTGTACTTCTAAAAAGTCATAGAATTCTGCAATTTCTATTAGTTCTTCATCACTTTTTCCACTTTGTATTGCACTATATAGTTCACCTTTAGAATTACCTGATCCAATAATTAAACCTTCTTTGTGTTTTGTATATAGTGATTTTAATACTCTAGGCTTTATATAATAATGATTAACATGAGCATATGATACTAACTTATACAAATTTTTCATACCTATTTGTTTTGTAACTAATATTGTTGCATTACACATTGGGTACGTTTTGTATGCTTCTTCGTCTTTTTCCCATTTTTCATCTAATTCATTCCAATTTAATATTCCTTTTGCAATAATTCTTTTTTGCATATCATCAAATACTTGTTTTAATGTTATTACGTCATCTAAGGCTCTATGTGCATTTTCTACTACAACACCAATATGATCTGCTATTCTTCCAAGTTTAAATCTTTTTAGTTCCGGATATACTTGCTTTGCAAGCCTTAATGTGTCAATATACATATTATTTAATTCATAACCTTGAAGTGATGCATAATGTTTAATGAAACCTATATCAAAGTCTGCATTGTGTGCAACTAATACACTATCTCCTAAAAATTCTATTACTTTAGGCATTACAACATCTATTGTATCACTATCTTTTACCATTTCATTTGTAATATGTGTTATATTAACAACTTCTTCTGGTATATCCATCTCCGGATTTACAAAGCATTCAAACTCATCTAGTATTTCTCCATTTTTAACTTTCATGATACCAAATTCTGTTATCTTGTCTGTTCTAAAAGATAATCCAGTTGTTTCAATGTCTAATATACAATATGTTGTATCTTTAATATCAGCATCCCTTAAAAAACTAATACTTGAATTATCATCTGTTGCAAGTATTGCATCCA
The DNA here is from genome assembly GCA_963513115.1 of uncultured Eubacteriales bacterium. Classification (GTDB taxonomy): domain Bacteria; phylum Bacillota; class Clostridia; order TANB77; family CAG-508; genus JABCPO02. Next base: position 13,294 of record CAUPPN010000010.1, read on the forward strand.
TTCCATATATTGGTGTAACGCCTGATTGCTTTGCTGCATTCATAGCATCAGGAAAGGCTTGAACTACTCCTAAATCTGTAATACCAACTGCTTCCATATTATATTGCTTTACCCTATCAAATAGGTCATCTACTGGTATTATTCCATCTAATTGGCTCATTTGAGTATGTGTTCTTAATTCTATTCTTTTTTCTTCAGCATCATCTTCCTTTTTTACAACTTCTTTTTCTCCAAATTCTACCATGCCTTTCATTTTTATTGTTACTTCTTTTGAAAAATTATCATATTGTGCTTCACCAAATATCTTAAATATTCCATCTTTTGCCATATGTTCTTTTATTCTTGAAATAACAGTTTCTGTTTCTCTTAATTGTAAAAACTTTTTAGCAACAATTGAAGAAGTTCCATCATATATGGTAAAAGTTGCAAGATCACAATTTTCATTAATATTTCTTGTATCAATATTTATAACTTCTGCAAACACTATTACATCACCGCTATTTTCATTAATTGCTTCTATTTTAGAAAGTATATTATCATCTGCCGCTATCCTACCAAAAATATTTTTTCCAGTTCCTTCTAATCTTCTTTTTGGACTATAATTTCCTTTAGAAAAATTATTTGTTTCAGGTACTTTTTCACTTTCTTGTATTTCTTGTTCTTTAAATTTGCCATCTACTAATACTTTACCTTTAGAATATTCTTCTAATGCTCTTTTCTTATGTTCTTCTAATTTTTGCTTTTGTTTTAGTATTTCTTCTTTTGGTATTGAATTATATCTATTCATAATATTTTTAAAGCTTTGTGATTCTTCTTTTATTTTATCTTTTGATACATTTTCATTTTCTTCATTAATATTATTATTTTCAACATTAGTGACATTAGTAATATTTTCAAGATTTTCATTATCTTCAATATTTTCTTTTTCAACTATTATTTTTTCATTTTTTTCTTGTTCTTGTAATTCTTTTTCTTCTATTTGTTTTTCATTATATTCTACATTATTATTTTTATTATTATTTTCCAATTTTTCTATATTGTTTTTTTCTATATTATCTAAAGTAATTTCTTTTCCTATTAAATTAGAAAAAGTTTTTGAAATTCTTTCTAATTCAGGTTTTCCAATAATATCTAATACATCTTTTGGTATATCAAAAATTATATTTTTATTGTTATCTAAATATATTTTAGAATCTTTAATTAATGCATATGTTACAGGTTTTCCTATAGTTACATATTTCAATATATTCTTATTATTCTCATTTAAATAATTTTCATTTAAAAATTCATTATAATAATCTTTTATTTCATTATTTATTTTTTCAATATTATTAGTATTATTAACATTATTAACATCTTCAACATATTTAACTAATATATCAAAATCATTTTTTTTATTATTATTTTTTATTATATATTTTTTTAATTTAGTAATTTTTGCAATATCTAAACTTTCCTTATCTTTTACATTTAAATAAAGATTTAGAAAATTTTCATCAATCTCTTTTTGTATATTTTCTAAATCTCCATATATATTATTTAAGCTAAAGCCTAAATCTTTAAAATATTCCCCTATTAACTGTAACAACATTAGCCCCCTACTTAATTAATATTACACTATTTTATTTTTTTATTTCTTTTAATACTTTTACTTTTTATTTTTCTATTATTTCTAACATTTCTATTTTCATTTTCATTATAATTATCTTTTAAATTTTGTGTTTTGTCTTTTTCTTGTTCTTTTTCTTTATTATGTTCTTTTATATTTTCAACACTTTTTTTGAATGCATCACTTAAAGATTCTGTATTTTCTTTAGGTTCTGTAAGCATTGTAATTGCAGATATATATGGTATTATATCTTCTGCATTTTCTATATCTTCAATTTCTATATAATTTCTTATTAGCTTATCTCTCATTAATTCTTCAATATATAATGTAGTATATGGTAATAGCTTTTGCTTTTTCTTTTTTATATCATTAATTGCTGTATAATATATTTTTTTTGTATTTGTTCTTAAAAAAGTTTTTTCTTTTACTACTCTATCATTATAGAAATAGATTTTAGTTGATTCTTTTCTTAATTTTATAATTATATGTTTTAACAAAACTATTAATATATATGAAAAAATTAGTGGTATTAATTTTACAAAACCTAATTTCAAATTATTATATAGTACATATGTATATGAAAATACAAATAGCATTGTTATATCGAATTTTTTTAAAATATTATCATACCAATATGAATAAATATATGATATTTCTAAGGCTCTATCGCCTTCTTTTTCAACAATCCTATACTTATTTAACTTACTTTTTTCATTTAACTTTTTTAAATCCTCATTTGCTAAAGAATTCAAAACTATATTATGTTCAAATCCTTTTTTTTCATAATCTACTATTTCTTGGTAGCAATATGAGCATATATCACCCTTTTTGCTGAGTTTTCTATTACATACCTTACAGCGGTATTCTTTTTCTTTTGTATTATCATGTTTTGACATATTTTCTCCGTACCTTATA
>CAUPPN010000011.1:0-15046 GCA_963513115.1 uncultured Eubacteriales bacterium
GGAAAAATTGAAAAAAATAAAAGTGATGATAAAGAAGAAAAAGAACAAGAAAATAAAAATATAGTAAGTGATAATATAAATAATAAAGTTGAAGATGAATATGTATTAACAGATGTACATATATTTGAAAAAGGTGACAGTGTATATCTTTGTGAAAAAACAGGAAATATGAAAATTAAAAGAGCAGATGGAAGGGAAATAGAAATATCTGAAGACTCTGAAAAAGTAGAAGGATATTTAGACATAGTATCTAATGATTATGGATTTTTAAGAAATGGAAGTTTAAAACCTACAGATGATGATATATATATACCAAAAAATGTAATAGATAGTATGGGATTAAAATATGGTGATTATGTAGTAGGATTAGGTAGAAAAGCACAAAACAATAAGAAACCTTCAATATACTATGTAACTGATGTAAATGGATTAAGATCTGATAGGTTAAGGAATAGGATGGCATTTGAAGATTTAAGACCAATATATCCAAATAAGAGAATAAATCTTGGAAATAGTAATTGCAGTTCAAATAGGATAATTAGTATGTTTTCGCCAATAGGATATGGACAAAGATCATTAATAGTATCACCACCTAAAGCGGGTAAAACTACAATACTTAAAAATTTAGCTAAAAGGATAAGTGAAATTGGTGGAGACACAGAACTTTTAATACTTTTGATAGATGAAAGGCCAGAAGAAGTTACAGATATGCAAGATAGTGTACCAAATGTAGAAGTATTTGCTTCAACATTTGATGAAAGACCAGAAGATCATATACACATGGCAGAGTTTACATTGGAACTTGCTAAAAGAAAAGTAGAAGCAGGTAAAAATGTAGTTATATTATTAGATAGTATAACAAGACTTGCAAGAGCATATAATCTAGTTGTACCATCATCTGGTAAGGTGTTATCAGGTGGTTTTGATCCAACAGCATTATATAAGCCTAAAAAGTTTTTTGGAGCTGCAAGGAATTTAGAAAATGGTAAGTCACTTACAATTATTGCAACAGCATTAGTTGAAACAGGAAGTAAGATGGATGATTTAATATATGAAGAATTTAAAGGAACAGGAAATATGGAGCTACACTTAGAAAGAAGTTTAGCAGAAGAAAGACTATACCCTGCAATTAATATTAAAAAATCAGGAACAAGAGAAGATATATTATTATACCCTAAAAATGAGAAAAATATTATAGACAATGTAAGGAAAACAATGTCAAATGGATCAGATCAAGAGTTTTTAAATGCAATATTAGAAGCAATTAAACTTACTAAAACAAATGACCAACTACTAGATATACTAAAGAAGATATAATAAAAGAGAATATATACTTAAAATATAATCTTGTAGATATATGAAAAAATGTATATAATATATAGCATGAGGAAAATTAATATGAAAAAATATTTGGCAAATGGATACTTTAAAAAAGTTACTGATATACCAGTAGAGTATTTAAAAGAAAATAATATACATGCAGTATTAGTTGATTTAGATAATACAACACTTGATTTAAAAGGAAATATATTAGAGGGATTAGAAAATTGGCATGAAAAAGTTTCGGCTGAAGGAATTGAAGTTATGATTCTTACTAATTCTAATCAAAAAAAGAGAATTAAAAAAGTTGCAAAAGCATTAGATATACATTATATATTATTTGCATGTAAACCATTTAAAAGAGGCTTTAAAAAAGCACAAAAAATACTTAATATGCCATATGAAAATATAGCATTGGTAGGTGATCAAATATATACTGATATAGTAGGTGCAAATAAAGTTGGAATGCATTCAATACTTGTTGATCCAATAATTGAAAGCACAGATTATTTGTTTACTATAATGAAAAGACCTTTTGAAAGAAAGATTAAAAGAACATATTATTTAAAATACCAAAATGGTGAATATGTAAATCCTGAAAAAAATGATGTTATTGAAGATAAGGAAAAAGATTAGGAGAAATTATGGGAATGATTGGTAAAAATTATATATTCTATTTAATAGCTATATTTGCAAGCATATTTTCAGGAATGTATATAACAACATATTCTAGAGGATATGATATTGAAACAAAAGAAATTAAAGGAAATATATTAGATATAATAAAAGAAAATATTCCATATACATCAATATATATAATTATATCCCTTATTATATATATGCTATCTACTTATGTAATAGACAAGAATGTAGATATTGCAAATACAAGTGGAATACTTAAATATGCAGAAATGATAATGATGTTACCTAGCCTTTTAAGTATTGGAATTTTAGATAAGAAATATAGGAAGATACCAAATAGGTTAAATATGAACCTGTTAATAATTGCTTTAGCCTTTACTATGCTTAATGGACTATTAAGCATAACAATGCTAAAAGATAGGGTATATGCATTTTTGCTTGCAGGAATAATATATATAGTTATGTACTATATTGGTAGATTAATGTATGGAAAAGATGCAATGGGACTTGGAGATATTAAATTAATACTTGCTGTATCATTATCATTAGGTGTTTTAAGAATTATAGATGTAACTATAATTACATTCCTTGTTGCAACAATTTCTTCTATTGTAATTTCAATATACAAGTCAAGAAAAAATATACGAGATGACTATATTCCATTTGGAACATTTTTGATTTTTGGAATAATTGCAACACAGTTTATGCAAATAGGAACTATAACTAAAATGATTTCACATATTTTTTAGATATTAGTATATACTAATAGGTAAGGAGAAAGATATGATATCAAATATTTCATGTGTAAAAACAAATCTTAAATCAAGGAATATTGACTCAATGATTGTTTTAGGCGAGAGTAATATATATTTTTTAAGTTCTTTAGATTGCCCAGGAATTTTAATAATTACAGAAGAAGAAAATGTATTTTTAACATATGATAAATATGTAGCATATGCAAAAGGAATTATTAAAATCGCAGATCAAATTAATGTTGAAACATTAAATGATATACAAGATATTGTAAAATATTTTCAAAATAGCAATAGGATAGGAATAGAAGCAAAATACATGTCTCTTGCAGACTATAATCTAACATCTAAAATATTAGATGCAGAGATGGTAGATGTATCAGGAATTATTGAAAATTTAAGAGAAATAAAAGATGAAGAACAAATAACTATTATGAAAGATATATCTGAGATATTAGTTTCTATTATGAAAAAGGTAAAATTTAAATTACAAAAAGGTGTATCTGAGTATGAAATTACAGAATACATTAAAAATAGTATAAGAAATTATACGTTAGAAGCTTTAGATATAGAAGTACATTTTGGAAGGAATACTTCATCTAGAATAAAATCATATACAAATTACAAACTGCGTGAAAATGATATTGCAACAATTAGTATAGCAGCAAGGAAAAGAGGATACACAAGTAGGATTGGAAGAACGTTTTTCAAAGGTGATTTTTTGGATACAAATAGCGATGTTAAAAAAGAATATGAAAAATTAGTTAAAGTACATGACTTAATGCTTAGAACAATTAAAAGTGGTGAGATAGTAGGTGATATATCAAAAGATATTGTAGAAGAACTTAAAAACACTCTTTGGAATACATATTATGATGTAGGATCAGGAATTGGTATAGAGGTTATGGAAGATCCAATACTAAATACTCATTCTAAAAAGAAATTTAAAGAAAATATGACACTTTTAATTACTCCATCAGTATTTTTGGAAAATACATATGGTATTATAATAGAGGATGTAATAGCATTAACTGCAGTTAATTATATTATGCTTACTAAATTTCCAAGAGAAATAGAAGAATTAACAATTAAATAATATATATAGAAGTAACAAAAGTAAAAAGTTTAAAAGAAAAAGAAAGACAAAATGATAAAATAGTTGAAAGTAAATAAGCTGAGGTAAAATTACCAAGGCTTTTTATTTTGAAAAAACTTGAAAATATTATATTTGTTGCTTTTATATCATAAAAACTTTCATATATATTGCATTAAAGATATAATTAAATAGAATAATAATAGTTTTTGTGGAAGGAAAAACATGAAAAAATATAAATTAAATTATAATTTGATTCTTATAATTACGCTAGTTATTATAACTATTCTTAGTATATTTTTATTAGGTTCATTAAAATATACTAAGAAAAAAATAGAAGGAAATAGCATATTTGCTAACTCTCCAGGTATAGTTACTAGTGCAGATGTAACAATTATAGATGGACAAGCACCATTTGATGATAATAATTATCCTGGAAACGATAATTCGCCTAATAATAATATAGTAAGATCAAATGATAAACTTATATATGAAGTTAAACCATATGTTAATTTAAATGGTTCAAACTCTAGTAAGCTAATAATAAAAGGTACATTACCTAGAAAAAATTTAATATATTGGAATAAGGATGAAATAAATAAATTTGCAAAGGGATATATTAATTATACACAAGATAATTATAATTATTATTTTACTTATGAAAGAAACTATAATGAATTGACAAGTGAAAAAGGAAGTTCAACTATATCATTATATTTTGATGTTTTAGTATCAGGAGCTAAAAATAATGAATTAATACAGCCAACGTTTGAAATATATATGTCAGATAATAATATTGAGCCACAAAAGAAAATAATAAAACCAAATGCGGTAAAAGTAAGTTCTGCAAATAGATGTAAAATAGAATTAGGTGATGGCGGAAAAAAGCAGGAAAAAATAACATATAATGGAAAAGTTGGAAGAATGTATTCAACAAGTGTATACGTTAAAATAGAAAATGATAGAAATAAAAAAGGATTAATAGGATTAGAATATCCACAGGAAGATATACTTACAGATATGGAATTTAAAACATTTTTAAATCCTAAAAATGGTGGCATTACAGGAGAAAAAGAAGAACTTACAGGGAATATGAGGCCAGAAGTTATGCAATATTGTTTGAATTCATTATCTGATTATGAACTAAAAATTAAAGAAAATGAAAATTACCCATATTATTATATAGTAGATACAGGGCTACCAGATGCTAAAAGAATGCGTAAAGAATATCAGGGGAGTTTATCATTTTTTAATATAGAAAACCAAATGACTGCAGGAGATATACAAGTAAGTAATATGACTAAAGGAAATGCTACAGTTAGATTTTTTAATTATATTTTAAATGAAAAAAATATATTTCCAGTCGCGGGAATTTGGTCTAGTAAGAGAGAATATCCAGAGACAGATGGATATATAACAGCAGCAAGTATAATAATATTTTGTCCATTTCCAGATAAAGAATATATTGAAAATTTTTTAAACGAAAAATATTCAAGCATATTACCAGAAGATTTTAATTACACGGTTGACTTGGAAGTGACATTAAAAAATAAAAGAATAAAAGAAAATAATAAAGAAATACAAGTAGATAGAGAAAGTAGTAAAACATATATATGTAATATGGAAGAGAAGCCTGAAGATAAAGCTGTTTTAGAAATAGAAAAAAATGGAAAAAGCATAGCTTTACCAAAAAGTGCTTTTGGTAATAGGTTTAGTGGACTTTCAAGAGTTATAGATACATTTGAAATAAGTAATTCATTGGTAAAATTTTACACTCAAGATGAAGAATACAAGTCATATGGTACTGCAGTGTTTACAAAATTTGATGGCAATTTAATTGAGCCAACAGGTAATATTACAAGGCAATTTCGTATAGATAAGATACATTATCTAACAAAAAAAGATGGTAAAAATTGGAAGACTGAAGCAGAGATGAAAGATGCTAGATATGATGCATTTAATTATTATGAAACATTAGAAGAAGCAAAAAAACATGGCGTTGTAGTAGGAATAGTAGGCCAAGGAGTAAAGCCTAAAGGAAGTGGAAATTTAAAAAGTAATATGATTAATTACTATTATGCAGAGTTTAAAACAAAAGAAAATGTAAAACCTGGCACAGTAGGACTATTTTCTAATATGGCATATAATTATTTTAAAAGAGATTATAAACAAGATGGTGGTGATTTTATAACAGGAACATTTGTACCACCTAGAGAAAAAGAGGGGTATTTTGTAGCAGATGAATATCCATATACTGAAAAAACAAAATACGATAGTGAAGGAAAAAATATAAATGAAGGAAACCCTACATCATATCTAATACTAAATGCAATGCCAGAGATTAAAATAGAAACAAATAGAGATATATATAATTTAATAGACAATCAAAATATTATAAATGTAAGTATCATACCTAGTATAAAAACATCTGTAAGGGCATCTAAAAGTAAAGTTAGAAAAGTTAAAACAGAAATAACAATACCTAAAGGGCTAGAAATTGATCTTGAAACTGCTAAAATAGCTGGAGAGAATATAAAGCCAATAAGTGTAAAAAAAGATGGGGATTTAACTAAAGTAATATTTGAGTATGAAACTACATATGATGAAAAAGATTATACATCTAAAGTAATTACATTTAATGCAAATATAGATAGAACTATAAGAAACAATACAAATCTTAAAATAGATGCTATAACTAAAATAGAAGATGAAGCACCTTCATATATAACAGAAAGGCAGGCTTTTAAAAGTATAAATATACAAAATGCACTTGCAGAAATTGCTTATCAAAATATAAAAAGAAAAGTTATAGAATATGGTGAAAATTTCAAGTTTGAAGTTGCTATGTTAAATAATTCAAGAAATAGTTATTCTGAAGTAACATTATTTGATATATTACCACATAATAATAGAACTACAAATGGTAGTAATTTTGATGGAACATATACTCTTAATAACTTAAAATCATCACTTAATGCAAATATATATTATACAACAGATGAAAAGATTAGAAATTATAATGCTAAGAATTATAAAGAAGCAGGAGTTGATTGGAAATTATATACAGGTGGTAGCATACAAGATGCAAAAGCTATATATGCAATTTCATCAATTAATGCATATAATGCACATAAAATTACCTTTGATATATTACCTAAGGGACAAAAAGCTGCTAATACATATGTAAATGATTTTAGTACACATATTATAGGACAAGGCGGAATATTACAAGTAAGAGAAAAAGTAGCAATTGCTAAAAGAAACATACAAGGAAATATATGGGAAGATAAAAATATTGATGGAAAAATAGGTAACTATGAAACTAAAATAAAAGATATTTGGGTTTCATTAAAAAAGGAAAATGGAAGCAAAGTAACTAGATTAGATGGAACAGAAGTAAAAGATGTAAAAACAAATGAAAATGGTGAATATATATTTGAAGATGTACCTCCTGTTAAAAATATGAAAGTTATAATGCATTATTCTAATAATATGCAGGTAACTATAAAGAAAAATGATAATGTTTCAAATAAAGAATTTGAAATAAGAAATATAAGCCCTATTCCTGCAATAGATATGAATAAAGACAATACTACTTTAAATTATATCCAAAATTTAACTAAATATAATATTGGTATATTATATAAAAAAGATATAACTGTTAAAAAAATATGGGAAAATGGAAAAAATAGACCAGCTGTCGATGTTGTGTTATATAGAAAAATTGAAAATGGTAAATTAGAGAAGATAAAAGAAGGAAAAATAATTACAGGATCTAATTCTGATAAAAGTTCATTCACTTTTGGTAATTTTGAAGTTTTAGATAGCAATGATAATATATATACATATATTGCAGATGAAATAAATGTACCAAAAAATTATACTAAAAAAATATCCGGAGATGGATTAACAATTACAAATACATATGTAATACCAAAACAAAACATAACTATCAAAAAACAATGGATAAATGGAAAAGCAAGGCCTGATATAGATATAATATTATATAGAAATATTCTAGGTGGCAAAAAAGAAAAAGTATTAAATGCTACATTGAAAACAGAAAATGGAAAAAATGAAATAATTCATACATTTAATAATGTAGATAAGACAGATATATCAGGAAATGAATATATATATAGTGTAGATGAAATAAATGTACCAGAAAATTATACTAAAAAAATAGACAATGAAAATAATATAATAACAAATACATATATAGCGCCAAAGCAAAGTATAACTGGAAGGATTATATGGGTAAATGGTAAAAAAAGAGAAAATATAACATTGATACTATATAGAAAAGATAAAAGCGGTAAAGAAGAGATAGTAGATAGAAAAGTTATAAGTACGGAAAAAGGTAAAAATGAAATTACATATACATGGAATGATTTAGATAAAACTGATACTGAAGGAACAAATTATACATATAGGATTGATGAAGAAAAAGTACCAGAAAATTACACTAAAAAAATATCCGAAGATGGATTAACAATTACAAATACATATGTAATACCAAAACACAATGTAACAATTAAAAAATTATGGAAAAATGGAAAAACAAGGCCAGATATAAATATTGGATTATATAGAAATATTACTGGTGGTAAAAAAGAAGAAGTATCAAAAGTTACATTGAAAACAGAAAGTGGAAAAGATGAAACAACTCATATCTTTACTAATTTATATAAGACAGATATATTAGGAAATGAATATACATATAGTGTAGATGAATTAAATACATTAGCAAATTTTTCAAAGAAGATAGTAAATAATAATACAATACTAAATGAATATATATCTTCTAAAATAGATATAAAAGTTACTAAAAAATGGATAGGTGGAAATGAAAGACCTGATATTAATATAATATTATATAGGTATATAAAAGGGAATGAAAAATATAAAGAAAAGGTAAAAGAGCAAGTAATTAAAACAAAAGAAGGTGCAAATGAAAGTACATATATTTTTAAAAATTTAGATAAAACAGATGAGAAAGCAAATGAATATATATATACAATAGATGAAGAAAAAGTTCCACAAAATTATATAAAAGAAATTGATAATAAAAATAATATAATAAAAAATACATATGTATCACCTAAAAGAAAGTTGAATGTTATAAAAAAATGGCAAGGTGGAATAGAAAGACAAGATATACAGGTGCAATTATATAGAAATGGTAAAAAATATCTAGAACCTGTAACTCTTAAAACAGACAGTAAAAAGGATGAAGCAAGATATATATATAATGATTTAGATAAAACAGATGAAAATGGAAATGAATATATATATACAGTAGATGAGGTAAATACTCCTTTAAATTACATTAAAAGTTTGAATATAGAAAATACAGATACTAATGTAATAACTAATAAATATATATCACCTAAAGTGGATATAGTCGCAACAAAAAAGTGGGTAGGTGGTGAAAATGTAAGACCTGATACTATTACACTTGTATTATATAGACAGATAGAAAATGGTAAAAAAGAAAAAGTAATAGAAAAAGAAATTAAGGTTACTAAGGATAATAAAACTACATATACTTTTTTAAAACAAGATAAGACAGATAATTCTGGAAATATATACACATATAGTGTAGAAGAAATAAATGTACCAGAAAATTATAATAAGGAAGAAACAGGACTTATAGTTACTAATACATATAATTCACCTAAAATAGATATACCTGTAAGTTTGATATATATAAATGGTAAGTTAAAAAGAAAAGATGTTAAAATAGAACTTTTGAGAAATGGAAAAAAAGTAGATCAAATAGAGTTTAAAGTAGAAAATGATAAAGAAAAAAAGGATAAATATGAATATATATTTAAAGACTTGGATAAGACAGACAAGAGTGGAAAAGACTATAATTATGAAATAAAACAAATTACAGATGTAAAATATTTTGTTAAAAAAGAACAAGGGTTTTCTGTTGTTAATGAGTATGTAATACCTAAAATAGATATATCATTTAATAAAAAATGGATTGATCCTTTTGTAGAACAGAAAAAAGAAGAAAAACCAGAAATACAAGTACAATTATATAAAAATGGAAATAAGCATTCTGATATCATTTTGTTAAAAGAAGGAAAAACTTCATATCTATGGGAAAAGCAAGATAGAACAGATAAAGACGGAAAAGAAAATATTTATGAAGTTAAGGAAGAAATGGTTCCAAAATATTATAATGAAGAAGTTAAAATTAAAAATAATAATGAAAGTAAAAAAGAATTTGAAATAATTAATAAATTTGAAATGCCAAAGGTAAGTGTTAAAGGAAATGTAAATTGGAATGATGGGCCTGATAATACGCCAGATACAGAAATAATACTGTTTGCAAATAATAAAAAAGTAGATAGTATTACCTTAGAAAATGGAAGAAAAGATTTTTCATTTAATAATTTGGATATATATGATAAAAATAAAAAAGAAATTAAATATAGTATTGAACAAAATATATTATCCGAAAAATATTCAAAAGAAAATAAATTAAAATATAATATAAAATATGAAAGTAAAATAATTTCAAAAGAAATATTAGATAAAGAAAAAGATAAAGAATTTGAAATTATAAATACATATATTATACCTAAAAAAGAGATTACTGCTAAGAAAACATGGATAAATGCTGAAGGAGATAAGCCAAATATAGTACTTACACTATATAAAGATGGAAATAAGTTTAAAGAGAAGAATTTAAGCTCAGGCGAAACAGAATGTACATTTGAAGATTTAGACGAAACAGATAAAAAAGGAAATGTATATGAATATACTATAGATGAAGAAAATGTTCCAGATGGTTTCGAAAAGAAAAAAACAAAAGATGGAAAAACAATAGTAAATATAAAAACTAAAACAAAAGAAGGATTACCATACGCTGGTTTAAAAGATAATAAAACTTTTAAAATAATGTTTATAATAATAGCCATATTAATTATTAAATTAAAAATGGAGAAGAAAAAAATATATAATATTGGAATATAGGTATTAAGTAAAAAAGAATAAAAGTTAAAGAGGAAAATAAAAAGCAAAATAGGAAATAATAAAAAAAGAGAAGAAAAAATAATAAACATATTAAAAAAGAGGGATATCCCTCTTTTTGTTGTATCTCTTCTATCTTACAATGTCGTCCATGTTGTAGTAACCATTATCCTTACCTAAAAGATATCTTGCAGCTCTTAAAGAACCTTTAGCAAATATATCCCTTGATTCAGCCTTATGTGTAATTTCTATTGATTCATAATCATCAAAGAATAATACACTGTGTGTTCCAACAACTGTTCCACCTCTGATAGAGCTCATACCGATCTCATTTGAGTCTCTTTTTTCTGATTTACTATGTCTTTCATATACTGGAGTTAGTTTGTTATTTGATGCTTCAATTAGTGATTCTGCAAGAGTATTTGCAGTACCAGATGGAGCATCTACTTTTCTTCTGTGGTGTGATTCAATAATTTCAATATCAGAGTCATCTAAATACTTATATGCTTCTAATATTAGTTTTTTTAATACTGATACACCATATGACATATTGCTTGCTTGAAATATTGGAATTATTTTAGACGCTTCATGTAATTTTTTAAAGTCATCTTCATTAAACCCTGTAGTTGCAATTACCATTGGTATTCTATTTTTAACTGCATATTCAAGAAGTGTCATAGTAGCTTCTGGTCTAGAAAAGTCTATTATTATATCTGGATTAATATCCAAGTCTTCTATTCTAGAATATATTGGCTTTTTATCTGACCCAGTAGATGCAATATCATAACCTGCAATTACTTCAAAATCATCAGTTTCTTCTATGGCTTTTTCAACATCTCTGCCCATTTTACCACAATATCCTGAAATTAGTACATTATACATTTTTATCTCCTTATGTTTTAATTATTATTTTAATTATATTATATTTAAATTTTTAAGTGCTCTATTTACTTTTTCTTTTCCTTCTTCAGTTATTTCAGTAAGAGGAAGTCTAGGTGTTCCTACATTATACCCTATTTGAGATAGTGCATATTTTACTGGAATTGGATTTACTTCACAAAATAATGAAGATATTAGTTCGATGTATTTTAATTGCATTTTTGACCCTTCTTTGAAATTATCTTCAGAAAATAATTTACACATAGTAGAAGTTTCTTTAGGCAATACATTAGATAGTACAGAAATAACCCCTATTCCACCTACTGCATAAATTGCAGCTACTTGGTCATCATTACCAGAGTATATATCAAGATTGTCACCACACAATGCTTTTATTTTAGCGATTTGTGAAAGGTCACCAGACGCTTCCTTAATTGCAACAATATTTGATACCTTACTCAGCTCATATGCTGTTTTAGGTTCAATGTTTACTCCAGTTCTAGATTTAACACTATATACTATTATTGGTAAATTAGTACTATTTGCTATTTTAGTATAATGTTTTACTAATCCTGCTTGTGTACACTTATTATAGTATGGTGTAACAACTAAAAGACCATCTGCACCAAGAGCTTCAGCTTCTTTAGAAGCAGCTATTGCAGCTTCAGTATTATTTGATCCAGTTCCAACAATTACAGGAACTCTTTTTGCTACTTTTTCTACAGTATAAGAAATAACTGCTGTTTTTTCTTCACTAGTCATAGTAGCAGCTTCACCTGTTGTACCACATGCGATAATTGCACTTACTCCATTTTCAATTTGGTAATCAATTAGCTTACCATAGCTTTCAAAGTCTACTCCATTTTCATTGAAAGGAGTTACGATTGCTGTACCGCAACCATTAAAAATTTTTTTTTTCATAATAAATCACCTCGATATTAAAAAACAATTATTTGTATTTAAGCAAGCTATATTAATACCTTGCTTAAGTACTTTAATTATACAACAAAAAAAGAAAAAAAGAAAGAAATGCTTTAACATATAATTTGTTTGATTTACATAATTATTTATGGTATAATAAAAGTATAGTATTATTAGTATGTGCAAATAATTTTGCATATTAAATTAAAAAATAAAAAGCAAAAAGAAAAGCAGAAACATAAAATAAAAATAACAACAATGACAAAAACAATAACAATAAAAATGATATTAAAGTGAATATTTTGTATTTATATATTATAAATATTAAATATAGTTGGAAAAAGAATCTTAAGTAAAGGGATTTAGGCTATTAACTATTATTAACAAATTAAGGAGGACTATTTTGAAAAAATTAATAGTAGAATTAGAATTAGGCAGAAATTATGTTGAAGTATTTAAAAATTTGCATAAGGACATATTAAATTATTGTTTAATAAAAGAACTTGCAAATAAATACTTAAATGAAGCAAACTATGTACTTTTCGATAATGAAGAAGATGTTATGCATAAGTATTATAGGGAAAGTAGAAAAGGAAGTTTTCCAAAAGTAATATTATTACTTGAGATTGTAGTATCACAAGATGATTACAAATATTATCATAATAACAGCTACAAGATAAGTTCTGATAAGCTAAAGCAAATAATATTAGATGGAAAATATAAGATGTTAAAGATTATAATAGGTAAGGATACAAAATATGGTGTAGAAGAAATTAAATCAGAAGATAATTTTGATTTAAGAAATGAAAATCTTAGAAGGACTCTTGCAATTAGGTTAAATAATTATACAGATAATATGGTAGAATCTGTAATCAAGGAATGGAATACCATAAAGAAAATATATGATGAATTAACAATGTCATTTTGGTAAGATGAAAATAAGAAGCTAGGATAAATTATCTTGGCTTTTTAATATGAAAGATATATAAATTATATATAGTAGCTAAATTATCAATTGTGAAGATGCTAAAAGCTATGATACCATAGGATTTGGCCTTTTATCTAGATGAAATATAGTGGACATAAAGCAAAAAATATGGTATAATATATATATATTAAGGAGGTTGTTATGTTTGATAAAGAGATATTTTTAAATGATGCAGAACAAATAAAAAAGCAATTTTCACTTGAAGGAATGGAAATAACAAATGATGATATGTTATTATTAGAAAATTATGCAAGAAATAATATTTCTTTTGAAAACATATTAAACCAATTAAATGAAAATCCATTTGTATAATGAAAATATTAAAGTAATAACAAAATAAAAGAACTAAATAATAAAATACAAAAAAAGTAGGTATAAATGCCTACTTTTTTAATTATATTAAAAATGTATTTAATTTTTATTTATTATATTAAAAAAATTGTTTAAAAAATAATAAATATAAGTATAATGTTTTAAATGTAGTATAATTCAGATAATGATATAATAATGATTTTTAATATTTATGGAGCAAGATATGCCAGATGATATATACTGCTACAGTAATACGGATGTACTTAAAAACAAACTTAATATACATGATAAGAAAAGATTACAAAATGCAGAAAAAAAGATAGTAATGATAAAGTTATATAATATGATACAAAATACAAAAAATAGTAAAAGACCCAAAAAAATATATACACCAGAATATTTTTTAAAAATACATAAAGAGTTATTTTGTAATATATATGATTTTGCAGGTAAATATAGAAAAGTTGATATTGCAAAAGGGTCTTTTAGATTTGCTGAATGCATGCTACTTGAAAAAATGATGCAGGTGATTTTTTCAGAAATTGCAGAAGATTTTGAAGGATTAGAAAATATTTCCAAAGAAAAACTTGCAAAACTTCTTGCAAAACATATGGCAAATTTAAATGTATTACATCCATTTAGAGAAGGAAATGGGAGAACTACAAGAGAATATGTAAGACAGATTGCATATTATTTTGGATATATACTAGATTTTAATACATTTAGTGATAAAGAAATATTAGAAGCCATGAAGCTCTCTGTTATATCTGAAGATAATTTAGAAAAAATAATATTTAGGAGTTTAAAAAAATATGAAAAAAACATTTAAAACTATATACAGAATTCTTGTAATATTTTTGATTATAATGGTAATAGTTTTACCAAAAGAAAATAGCTTAGAAGATATGCAAAGAAATGATGTTGATATAATCATGAGTGAAGACGGATCTTCAAGTATAAAAGAACATATTGTATATGAAAAAAGATTTGAACTTACAAGAACAATTATAAAAACATTTGAACCAAATATGGATGTAAGGGATGTAAAAGTATATGGAAATAACATATTTGGAAGCCATGAAATAAAACATGATTTTGATGGCACTGTTTTAACATTTCCTAAAAGTTCAATATATGCATCATATGATATTA
>CAUPPN010000012.1:0-14980 GCA_963513115.1 uncultured Eubacteriales bacterium
AAAAAAGTAGAAAAAAGTGAGATGATAAAAGTTAAGGTTAAAAAAGAAGACTTTATTGAACCTAGTACTAAAAATATTGTTAAATGATATAATATATAATATATAAAATTTTAAGAAACATAAATATTAGCACCATTAGCGTGCTTTTTTTATTAATAAAACAAAATAGAAGGAGTAGGAGAAAATATGAGTAAATATAATAATCAGGAACCAATGAAGATTCCAGAAGATAAAAAGGAATATGAAAAAGCAATAGAAGAATGGGCAGAGGGAAATGAATCGCTAAAAAAATTATTAATACTTTGCAACAATGTTGGTGTTAAAACATTTACATGCTGTGGTGGTCATAAAGATAGATTTGCATACCCATATATATCAGTTGTAGTTGATGAAAATAATTTTAATTTGATAGTGGATGTATTTAAAAGAATATATAAGAATTTAGATGAAATATTTTCAATAGGTTTTAGCTTAAATAATGGAGACAATGGATTTACTATTACTACTAAAATAGATAATCCAAATGAAAAGTTTGATGAAATATATAATATAATTAAAAATTATAATGAGAATAATGAAGAAGAAATTGAACTAGAAGAAAATGTAGAAAAAGAAATAAAATATATTATTGAACTACATAAATACATGGTTGAAAAAAATATACCATATGCAATTAATTTGGGAGATATTGAAAATACTAAAAGTGCAGGGATATACTTTTCATTAGCAGAAAAGGATAGCCCAATTTTAGAACTCTTAAAAGAAAACAAAAAGTTTAAATTAAAAAACGAGACATATTTAAAAGAAAAAGATTTTTACAGTATATCATACTATTTAGATAACTATAATTATATGGACTTAAAGGAATTACTAGATGGTATAAGAAGTATATATGATTAGATAAAAAAATAAGTGAGCTAATTTAGTATATCAAAGAAGGTGAAATGGCAAAGTTATATAAACTAAGTGAATTAGTAGAAAGAAATAATGAAATAATTGAAGAAATTAATAATGGAAACATGGTGTCTTTTTCCATAACAGGAGAAGAAGAATATAATAAAATAAAAGGTGATGATCGCTATATTAATTTTATTAAGAAAAATGTAGAAAACATCAGAAGGTTATTTTTGCGTTTTAAAACATATGCTAATAAAAACTTTGAAGAGTTAGAATTTTTAAAAAATGAAAATGTTGAAGTGACATTTTATTTAGACGGTTTTTATGAACAAGGTATAGATAATTATTATGATTCTAAAAAAGAAATAATGAATATAATTAGTAATTTAAAATCTAAAGAAGGAACTACTGAAGATATTGTGGTAAATATTTTAAATTGGATAGCAAAAAATATTAAATATGATAAAAAATATGATGTTGATATGTTAACAGAAGAAAACAAGGAAATACTTAAAAACAGGCTTTTAATATCATATATTTTAAAAGAAAAAACAACTAATTGTGCAGGATTTTCTAATCTTGTTTTTGCTTTTTTTGATGAATTAGGTTTAGAAGTAAAAATAGAATATAGCAAAAAATATAAGTGGCATTCTTTTAATTCAGTGTATATCGGAAATGAAAAAAGATACATAGATGCAACTGCTCTTTCATACAATAAAGATAAAGATAAAAATTACAAAGTGACAAAAAATAATTATTATATTACAGATGAAGAACTTAAAAATTTATCGATTTATACTGGAGATATTTTCAATGATAATTTAAAAAATAGATACAATGTTATAGATATTAAGAAAAGATATGATGAAATTATACATAACTTTCAAAAAGAGAAAATTTCATTTTATATACATGGGAAAAATGATTATATTGAGATTATAAACGATGATTATTACATGAAATTTTTAAAAGAGAATATTTTAAATATCAAAAATATCTATTTTATTTTTGATGATTTTGAAAATGGATTTAGAGATATAGATTTTAAAGAATTTGAATTTTTTGAAAATGAAAAGAAAAAAATAAGGATAACATACTCAAATTTTATATATGAAAAAGGCATAGAAAATTATAATGAAAGTAAAAGAGAAATTAAAAATATAATTAAGAAAATAATTAAAAAAGGTTATAGTAAAGAAGAAAAAGTTGTTAAAATTATAGAATGGATAGCTAAAAATATCGAACCTTTTGAAGGTGATGCGAAAAAGTTAACAAAAAAAGAAATTGGAAATTTAGTAATTGTATCAAATGTATTAAAAAACAGGAAAGCAAATGTAGCTGGATATACAAATCTATTATATTCTTTCTTAGAGGAAATTTGTGTAAAAACACAAAAAGCTTTTTGTAAGCCTGACTTGTGGAATATAATATATCTAGAAAATGAAGAAAGACATGTTGATATAAAAAAATTAGCAGAAGAATTAAGAAAAGATAAAGATGTTAAAATAACTTCTGAGAACTATTTTATTAAAGAAGAAAAATTAAAACAATATCCATATATTAAAAAAATATAGTTTTAAATAAGATTATAAAAGAAAATTAGACAAATATTAGTTAAATCATAGATTGATTGAATAAGTTAAATACTTATTCTTTTTTCTTATGATAATTAATTAAAACATTGAAAGAATATTAAAGCTTCAAATTATAGATTAATGCATATACATATTTACATGTTAAAAATTAACTACACATAAGAATATATGTTACTTTTCTTCATATTATGAAATATAATAAATAAATAGTATGAAAAAGGGAAATATAATATGGAAAAAGAATTTGATACAGATATAAGGACTGGGCTTTCAGAGCAGGAAGCAAAAAGAAGATTAAAAAAATATGGATTAAATGAAATAAGACATGAGAAAAAAGTAACTAAAACAGGTGTGTTTTTAAAGCAATTTAAAGACCCGCTAATTATAATGCTAATAATAGCTACTGTAATATCATTACTTTTAGGTGATATTACAAATGCTGTAATTATATTAATAATAATATTAGTATCAAGTGTTTTAACTACAATACAAGAGTTTAAGTCTGGTAATACTATGGAAAAGCTATTAGAGATGGTTAAGATAAAAACAAATGTTAAAAGAAACTCTAAAGATTATGAAATAGCAGTAGAAAAAGTAGTACCAGGTGACATTATTAATTTAACTACTGGAGATATAATACCTGCAGATGGTGTCGTAATGGATTCTAAAACACTATTAGTAGACGAATCTAGCCTAACAGGTGAAAGTATACCAGTTAATAAAAAGACTAGTGAAGAAGTGTTTATGGGAACATATGTATACTCAGGTGAAGCAGTTATGCTAATTAAAACTACAGGAAAAGATACTAAATTTGGTGAAATAGGAAAAAGTGTAAGTAAAGAAACAAAAACACAAATAGAAAAAGACTTAGAATCTTTTGGCAATATGCTAATGAAATTATCATTTGTAATAGTTGCAGTTATTCTTGTTTTAAACCTATTTACAGATAAAACAGCATTCGATTCAGTAATGTTTGCACTTGCTGTTGCAATAGGAATGACACCACAATTACTACCTGCAATTAATACAATAACATTATCATATGGAGCAAAGAAACTATCTGATAAGAAGGTTATAGTTAAAAAGCTAAATTCAATACAAAATTTGGGTGCGATGAATATACTCTGTACTGATAAGACGGGAACAATTACAGAAGGAAAGCTAAGTATTGACGGTGTTTTCAATATTGAAAATAATAGAATTGATGATGGTTTAAGACTTGCATATTTAAATTCTAAATTACAATCAGGATTTAAAAACCCAATAGACGAAGCAATAAACAAAGAAGCAGAAAAAGAAAGAATAATGCTTGGATATGACAAAGTATTTAAAATAGATGAAATGCCATATAATTTTGATAACAAAGTACTTTCTATTGGAGTAAAATTAGAAAACAAGAAGATACTAGGGAAAAGTGAAATAGTTGTAACTAAAGGATCAGTAAATGAAGTTGTAGCAAAGTGTTCTAAGATATATACAAATGGTGAAGAAAAAAGTATTATTGAATACAAAGAAAGTATAAAAGAATAGTTTTGAAGGGTATAGAGTAATAGCATTTGCAATAAGAGAGTTAAATGATGTAGAAAAACAAAATGAAAAAATACAATTTGAAGAAAATAATATGACTTTTGTAGGCTTCATATTAATGCATGACCCACTAAAAGTAGACAGTAAAGAAACAATAGATAGAATAATGCAAAGAGGAATAGACCTTAAAATAATAACAGGAGATAATAGATATATTGCAAAACATATAGCAAATAATCTAAACCTTGGAAATGATACTGTGCTTACAGGTGAAGAAATAGATAAACTAACAGATGAAGAAATACTTGAAAAATCTAAACATATTCACATATTTGCAGAAATAGATCCAGGACAAAAAGAAAGAATAATAGAGGCACTTAAAAAAGGTGGAAATACTGTAGGATATTTAGGAGACGGAATAAATGATGCGCCTGCACTTAAAAGAGCAGATGTTAGTATATCTGTATCAGAAGCATCAGATATTGCAAAAGAAGTTGCAGATTTGGTATTGATGGAACCAGACTTAACAGTACTATATGATGGAGTAATGGAAGGAAGAAAAATCTTTGTAAATACTATGAAATACATATATATAACAACAGGCGAAAACTTTGGAAACATGTTTAGTATGTCAATTGCATCAGTAGGGCTTCCATTTATCCCACTACTTCCAGACCAACTAATGGTTACAAACTTACTTACAGATATACCACAGACACAAATAGCATCAGATAATATTGACGAAGAATATATAAATAGGCCACAAAAATTTGATATACAATACATAAAAAGATTTATGAAAACATTTGGTATATCTAGTGCAATGTTTGACATCACAATATTTGTAATAATGTTTTATATACTAAAGACACCAGATAGTATATTTAGAACAGTTTGGTTTATTGAATCATGTGTGGCAGAGATACTTTCATTATTTACTTTAAGAACAAGAAGACCATTTTACAAAGCAAAGCCTAGTAAAAGATTGCTTGGTATATCACTAGCATCTATAATAACTACAATTCTTCTCCCATATACAAAGCTTGGAGAATTATTATCTTTAAAACACTTGTCTGTGGAATTGTTATCACTAGCTATAGTAATTGCAATGTTAGATGCAATAGTTAAAGAAGTAGTTAAAAAATACTTTTATAGTAGACCTGAAAATGTAGTGTAAGTAGAAAATATTAAAAATAATAAATGAAATAATAAAAAAACAATATACATAATATTTTAAAATAGCAGAACAAATTGTGCCTGCTATTTTATTTTCTTCTATTTTACTTGTATTTTGAAACTATTTAATATATTTAAATATTGTATTAATATATAATTGTAGATTATAGTCTAGAAAAAACATGATAAATGTGATATTAATTATATATTAAAATATATATTAATTAAGAATCATGCAGAAATTGAAATTAATTTTTGCAAAAGGAGAAAATATGAAAATTAAAGAAATGCTACAAGGTGTAGATATATTAAAAAGTGAAATAATCGATGAGGAACAAGATATAATAAATATTACTGATTATTCAAAAGAAATAAATGAAGGCTTTGCATTTATTGCAAATGCAGGATATGATTTTGATGGAAATGATTTCATAGAAGAAGCAGAAAAATTAGGTGCAAAACTAATTGTATGCGAAAATGAAGAAAAATATAATGCGGTCAAAACAAATAAAGTATTAGTAAAAGAAGGAAGAAAAGCAAAGGCAATAATTGCTAAAAATTTCTATTTAGATCCACAAAAAGAATTAACACTAATCGGTGTTACAGGAACTAAAGGAAAAACTACTACAACATTTATGATTAAAAACATATTAGATAAGGCAAATATTCCAACAGGAGTAATAGGTACTATCGCAATAATGATAGGTGATAAGACAATTATGAAAAGTGTAAATACAACACCAGATTCAATAGAACTACAAAGAACTTTAAGAATAATGGCAAATGAAGGAATAAGATATGTAATAATGGAAGTTTCTTCACAAGCTTTAAAAATGGATAGAGTTTATGGCTTTACTTTTGATTATGCAGTTTTTACTAATATATACAAGGAACATTTAAGTAAAAAAGAACATGCAAATATGAAAGAATATCTTCAAGCTAAATTAAAATTATTTGAAAATGCTAAATTCGGTGTAATTAATGAAGATGATTTTGCAAGAGAATATTTTAAAAAGTTAACACCAGAACATTTAACATATGGTATTGCAAATAAATCAGACTTTAATGCAACAGATATAAATATCAGAAGCACTGGAGTAGATTTTATTACAATAATAGATAAAAAAGCAGTAAGAATTAATACTAAAATACCTGGAAGATATACAGTATATAATGCACTTGCAGCAATTGCAGTTACAAATAAAATTGGAATAAAAGCAGAACAAATTAGAGAAGGAATAAAAGAAGTTGTAGTACCTGGTAGATTTGAAGTTGTTGAAAATGAAAAAGATATACCAGTAATAATTGATTTTGCAGGAGTACCAGAAAGCTTAGAAAGCATATTAAAAGCAGCAAGATTATATACAACAGGTAGAGTAGTTTCTGTATTTGGATGTGAAGGTGAAAAAAATATTGAGTTAAGAAAAGAAATGGGAAAAGTATCTGGTAAAAATGCAGATATGACAGTTGTTACTACTTTTAATCCAAGAGGTGAAAAGCCAGAAGAAATAGCAAAAGAAGTAATAAAAGGAATAAGAGAAGTAAATGGAAAAGCTGTTACAATAATTGATAGAAAAGAAGCAATAGAGTTTGCACTTAGTAAGGCGCAAAAAAGAGATATGATAATAATTACTGGATTAGGACACAATAGAGAAATGGAAATAGCAGGTGAAAAAGTACCATTTGATGAAAGAAAAATAATAAAAGAATATCTTTCAAATAACTAAAGATAGAATTATGAAAAAATTATAAAAAACAAATATAAAAGAAAAAAATAAAACAAGAAAAATAAGAATATAATTATAACAAAAATAAATAAAACGACGGAGGATAATATGGTATCAACATTATTAATAAGTACTGTACTTACAATAATAATAGGAATGTTTACAGTGAAAACACTAAACGAAAGAAAAATTAAACAAGTTGAAAGATTAGATGGACCTAAGTCACATCTAAAAAAAGCAGGAACACCAACAATGGGCGGAATAATGATAATAATATCCACAATATTAATCAGCATTGTGTATATACTTATAAAAAATGAAGGGATAATGCAAAACTTACCAGTATTTTTATCATTATTTGTTGGAACATTAGCAATTGGAGCAATAGGATTTTTTGATGATTTCTTAAAAGTAGAAGTACAAAATACAAAAGGATTAAAGCCTAAATTAAAAATGCTTGCATTAATACTAGTATCAGCTATATTAATGTATGTATTAATATTTAGACAAGGAATATCTACAGATATTAGATTATTTAAAGGAAATAGTATCAAAACCGCAAGAGTAGTTAAATTATTATTAGGAATGCTTGTAATTATGGCAACATCAAATTCAGTAAACCTAACAGATGGAATAGATGGGCTTGCATCAAGTGTTGGACTAATAATATTGACATTTTTAGCATCATTTGCATTATCTGTAGGTAATACTGTAGTTGCAACATATTTAGCTATAGTAATAGGAGGATATATAGCATTCTTGCTATTCAACTGGCATCCAGCAAAAGTATTTATGGGAGATACAGGATCATTCTTCTTAGGTGGAGTTATTGCTATAGCAAGTATACTACTTAACTTAGAATTATTCTTAATATTAATTGCAATAATACCAGTATTAGAAGCTATATCTGTTATAATACAAGTTGCATACTTCAAAAAGACAGGAAAAAGAGTGTTTAAAATGGCACCTATCCACCATCATTTCGAACAATGTGGATGGAGTGAGTTAAAAGTTGTTGGAATATTTTCAGGTATAACATTAATTGCCTGTATATTAAGTAGAATATTATTGTAATATATACTGTAAATATTTGACTTAAATCAAAATTAAAATAATAACATACAAAAGAATATATAGAAAAGAAAAAGGTAAAAATGGGCGGACAATCTATTAGAAAGAAAATTAGAAAAACAAAACCAGATTATAGTTTTTTAATATCATCAATAGTTATAGCAGTTGTAGGATTACTTACACTGCTTTCTGCTAGTGCACCAAAAGCAATAGCTTCAGGATATAGTAATTATTACTATGTAAAAAAACAAGTTTCTATTGCAATAATTGGACTTGTGTTTGCAATAGTTGTGTACAATATTGATTTTGTAAAATATAAAAAACTTTTTGTAAATAAGACAACGATGTATATTGTGTATACAATTTTGCTTGCCCTTACACTTTCTGTTAAGTTTTTTGGACAGGAAGGAAAAGGAGCAATAAGATGGATAAGATTAGGACCTGTAATGTTACAGCCATCAGAGCTAGTTAAGGTAGGATTAATATATTTTATTGCAGCATATTCAACAATAGCAATAGAAGAAGGATATATTAAAAAATTCTGGAAGGGAATAATGCTACCACTTGTATTAGTTGGTATACTTTTAGGACTTACATTCAAGGTACAAAACCACCTAAGTGCATCACTTTTGATGCTAGGAACATCACTTACACAACTAGTAGTTGCAGGTGTAAGCTTGAAATATTTAGGGACAATATCCCTTGCATCAATTACTATATTTGTAACACTTATGTCAAGGAAAGTTAAAAGTGGAGATGGAGGTTTTAGAGCAAGCAGAGTAAAGGTTTGGAGAAATCCATTTGAATATATTAAAACAATGGGATGGCAGACAGTACAATCACTATATGCACTTGCATCAGGAGGATTTTTAGGCGCTGGTATTGGAGAAAGTAGGCAAAAACTTAGCTACTTACCAGAAGCACAAAATGACTTTATATTTTCAGTATTTGCTGAAGAAACGGGATTTATTGGAGTGTTTTTCATAATAGTACTTTTTGCATTTTTTGTAGCAAGAGGATTCTTGGTTGCAAACTCAGCAGAAGATACATTTTCAAGATTACTTGCAACTGGTGTAATTACAATACTTACACTTCAGATCATAGGAAATTTAGCAGTTGTATCTAATACAATACCAGTTACTGGTATATCACTTCCATTTTTCAGCTATGGTGGTACAGCAATAATAGTAAATATAGTAGAAGTAGCAATACTACTTAACATTTCAAAACAAAATAAGAATTAAGGAGAATAATTATGAGAGCAATTATTTGTGCGGCTGGAACTGCAGGACATATTAATCCAGCATTATCAATTGCAAATACAATAATGGAAAAAGAACCAGGTTCAGAAATACTTTTCATTGGAACAACATATGGATTAGAAAATGATTTGGTACCAAGAGCAGGATATAATTTCAAACAAATAGAAGCATATGGATTTAAGAAACAAATTTCATTTACAAACTTCAAACATATAATACAAACATTTGCTAGTACTGGAAAGGTTAGAAAAATAATTAGAGAATTCAAACCAGATGTAGTAATAGGAACAGGCGGATATGTATGTGTACCAGTAATGAGAGCGGCAATTAAAGAAAATATTAAAACAGTACTACACGAAAGTAATGCATTTCCTGGAATGGCAATTAAAATGTTTGATGGCAAGGCAAGTAAGATACTTGTAGGATTTGAAAAAACAAGAGACAATTTTAATCATAAGGATAATGTTATATACGTTGGTAATCCAACTAAAATGAAAGATATTAATTATTCTAAAGAAGAAAAAGAAAAAATATTAAATGAAATTGGATTAAAATTATATAATGAAGATGGAAGTTTAAGAAAAACAATAATAGAATTTGGTGGTAGTCAAGGAGCACAAAGAATAAACGATGCAACAACAGACTTGATTATTTCTAAAAAAGGTACTAAACTAGGATATAATCTAATTTGGGCAATTGGGCCAAAACAATATGATAAATATGTTAATATATTTAAAGAAAATAATATTGATATAGAAAAAGATGATGAAATAAAAGTATTTAATTATATATATAATATGGAAGAGCTATTAAACGTAGCAGACTTTGCAATAACAAGGGCAGGAGCTATGACAATAACAGAACTTAGTATAGTTGGTATTCCAGCAATATTTATACCATTACCATCTAGAAATGCTAATAAGCAGTTGGATAATGCAAAAATATTTGAAAAAGCAAATGCAGGAAAAATAATATTAAATAGTGATATAACAAAAGATACATTAGAAGAAAAGATAACAAGTATGTTAGATAGCAATTTAGAAGAAATGAGTAAAAATGCTAAAAAACTTGCACCTTCTAATGTGTTAGATAAGATATATGATGAAATATTAACTATATTAAAATAACAATAAAAAGGATTAAGAGTGAAGAATTTAATAATAGTAGAATCACCAGCAAAAGCTGGAACAATTAAAAAGTTTTTAGGGAGCAATTATGATGTAGTAGCATCTAAAGGCCATATACGTGATTTACCTAAATCAAGATTAGGTGTAGATATTAAAGAGATGTTTGAACCTGAATATATAAATGTTAGGGGAAAGGCACCTCTAATAAATGATCTTAAAAAAAGAGCAAAAGATGCAAAAAAAGTATATCTTGCAACCGACCCTGATAGGGAAGGAGAAGCAATTGCATGGCACTTAGCTATAATTCTAGGAATACCCCTAGAATCAGAATGTAGAATTACATTTAATGAAATAACAAAAGAAGCAGTTAAAAAAGCAGTAAAAAATCCTAGAAAAATAGACATGGATCTAGTAGATGCACAACAAGCAAGAAGAGTATTAGATAGAATAGTTGGATATAAGATAAGTCCACTATTATGGAAAAATGTAAGATCTGGGCTATCTGCAGGAAGAGTACAAACAGTTGCACTTAAATTAATTGTAGATAGAGAAAAAGAAATAAGAAATTTTAAACCAGAAGAGTATTGGACAATTAATGCAATACTTACAAAAGATGATATAGAATTTAATTCTAAATTTTATGGTAAAGATTCTAAAAAAATAGAATTACATTCTGAAAAAGATGTGGAAAATATAATAAAAAGTTTAGACAAGAAAAAGTTTGAAGTAGTAGATATGAAAGAAGGAACAAGGAAGAAAAATCCTACACCACCTTTTACTACTTCAACACTACAACAAACTGCATCAAGAAATATTAACTTTAATATTAGAAAAACAATGCAAGTTGCTCAAAAACTATATGAAGGAATTAAGATACCTGGAAAAGGAATAACAGGATTAATTACATATATGAGAACAGACTCAACTAGAATATCTGATGAGGCAAGAGCTAAAGCAAAAGAAATCATAACAGAAAAATATGGTGCAAAATATTATGAAAATAGGTTTTTTAAAACTGGTAAAAATTCTCAAGATGGTCACGAAGCAATAAGGCCATCATATCCAGATATTGCACCAAATGATATAAAAGAATATCTATCAAATGATGAATACAAGCTATATTCATTAATATATAATAGATTTTTAGCATCACAAATGGCATCTGCATTATATGAAACAGTTGCAATCAAGATAGAAAATAATTCATATGAGTTTAGAACAAATGGTTCTATACTTAAGTTTGATGGTTTCTTAAAACTATATGGTGTAGAAGTATATAACGAAGATTCAAAAAGACAAAACAAAGAAGAAGGCAATGAAGAACAAGATGAAAATAATAACTTACCTAAATTAAAAGTAGGAGATATACCAAGTTTTGTAAAATATGACAATGTACAAAGCTTTACAGAACCACCTGCTAGATATACAGAAGCTACATTAGTTAAAAAGCTAGAAGAAAATGGAATTGGAAGACCTTCTACATATGCACCTACAATTTCTACAATACAAACTAGAAACTATATTGAAAGAGAAAAAAGGCAATTAGTACCAACAGAACTTGGAGAACTAGTTGAAGAGCTTTTAGAAAAATACTTTGAAGAAATATTTAATGTAGAGTTTACAAAAGAAATTGAAGAAGATTTTGACATAGTAGCAGAAGGAGACAAGAAGTGGAAGGAAATACTTTCAAACTTCTATAATCCGTTTTCTAAATCACTTAAGGTAGCAGAAAAAGAACTGGAAAAAATAGAAATCGAAGATGAAAAAAGTGATGAAATATGCGAGTTATGTGGAAAACCTATGGTATACAAACATGGAAGATTTGGAAAATTCTTAGCATGTAGTGGATATCCAGAATGCAAGAATACAAAAAGAATAGTAAACTATACTGGAGATATTTGCCCTAAATGTGGTGGAAGAATAGAAGTTAGAAAATCTAAAAGAAGAACAAATTACTATATATGTGAAAATAATCCTAAAAACAATTGTGATTATATTTCATGGAATAGACCAGGAGAAGAAGAAAAAAACAAAAAGAGTACAAAAGCAAAAACAAAGAAGACAACAAAAAAATCAAATAGCAAAACAACAAAAAAGACAAGCACTAAATCTAAGAAGAAATAGCTAAATATATTAAATAGTAATAGTATAAGAAAGGCAGAATAATAATGGAAAATGAATATACAGTAACAATAGGATTAGAAGTACACGCAGAGCTTTCTACTAAAACAAAAGCATATTGTAGTTGTAAGATAGGTTATGGAGATGAACCAAATACAAATATATGCCCTGTATGTATGGGATTACCTGGAGCACTTCCACATTTTAATGAAGAAGTATTAAATTATGCAATGAAAGCTGGAGTTGCTACAAACTGTGATATCATAACAGAATCAAAGTTTGATAGAAAAAATTATTTCTATCCAGACCTATCTAAAGGATATCAGATAACACAAAGCGATAAGCCAGTTGCATCAGATGGATACTTAGAAATAGAAAGTGAAGATGGAACTAAAAAGAAAATAGGGATTGAAAGAATACATATGGAAGAAGATACTGCAAAAGTTACACATGATCCTTTTGGTAGGGGAACACTTTTAGACTATAACAGATGTGGAGTTCCACTAATTGAAATAGTATCTAAACCAGATATACATTCTGCAAAAGATGCAATTGCATATTTAGAAAAATTAAGAAAACTTCTAATATTCTTAGATGTTGCAGATTGTAAGATGGAAGAAGGTGGATTCAGAGCTGACGTAAATGTATCAGTAAGCAATACAGATAAGCTAGGTAATAGGTCTGAAATCAAAAATATGAATTCTTTTAAGTCAATTGAAAGAGCAATAGAATATGAAACAAAAAGACAAATAGAAAATCTAAAACAAGGAAAAGAAAATAGTCAAAATACATTAAGATGGGATGATATTGAAGGAGAAACTTCAATAATGCGTACAAAGGAAAATGCAAATGATTATAGATATTTCCCAGAAGCAGACTTACCTAAATTTGAAGTATCAGAAGAAAGATATGATAATATTGCAGAAAATATACCAGAACTTGAAGATGCTAAAAAAGAAAGATATATAAATGATTTTGGATTAAGCAATAAGCAGATAATATTTGTACTTTCAAATATGGAATATATTAGACTATTTGAAGAAGCAAATGATATTATTTCTAAACCTAAAGAAATTGCAAATGTATTAATGTCTGACGTAGCGGCATATGTAAACGAAAATATAATTAATCCAGTAGATTTAAAAGTAACTGCAGAAACTATAGCAAAATATGTAAGCCTACTTGAAAATGGAAAATTAAATAGTAAGACTGGTAAAAAAGTATTAAAAGAAATGCTAGAAAATGGTGGAGATCCTGAAACAATAATGAAAGAAAAAGGATTGATACAAATTACTGATGAAAAACAAATAAAAGGAATGGTAGAAAAAGTAATTTTTGATAATCCTGAGTCTGTACAAGATATATTAGCAGGAAAAGATAGAGCGGTTAAATTCTTGGTAGGACAAGTTATGAAAGAATCTAGAGGAAAAGCTAACCCTGAAATAGTTAACAAGGAAATAATAGATCAAATAGAAAAGATGAAATAATATAATTTATAAAAAGAAAATTAAAAGATAAGCTTAGTGCTTATCTTTTATTATTTTTTTATATGAAATATTTTAGTATCTAGCAAATAAATATTTAATATAATTTAGACATAAAAAAAGCCACTAATGTGGCTAATTAACTTGTACAAATTAATTTTATGCTTCAGTTTCTTTTAACATTTTAGATAAAGTAGATTTTTTTCTAGCTGCAGTATTTTTCTTTATAATACCTTTTGCTTGTGCCTTATCTATTTTAGAAACTGCTATGCTATATTTTTCTTTAACATCTTTATCATTATTTTCTAATGCTTTTTCAAAATTCTTAATAGCTGTTTTGTATGAAGTTTTAATGCTATTATTTCTGTCAGTTTTTGTTTTAGTTATTTTAACTCTTTTTTTAGCTGATCTAATATTTGGCATAATTTGTCTCCTTTCATTATGTTATAACTTAAGTAAGTATAACACGACCAATTGATTTTGTAAAGAGACTATGTATTATTGCTTTGTGCATTAACAGTAAGAGTAGATTCATCAGGTTTAGCATTAGGTGAAGCAATATTTACACCATTTTGGTCATTTAATATAAATATTTTATCTCTTCCAACTTTTGCAATTACATTATTTATAGTTTCATCAATATTATTATTTGTATATTGTGAAAGAAGTATATTTGTAGGGAAAATCTTTTTTAGCATATCTTGTGATATCAAAACATTTGTTTTAGAAATATATGTCTTGATATTTGGAAGTACAATAGAATTTTGATCTTCTCTAGGAATATATCCTTGAACAAAAACAATTGTATCTTCATCATCAAAAAGAAGAGAAGCTTCCGGTGTATTTTTTGGAAGTACAGATGTAATTATACAATCATCTAATTGTATTTTGGTTTTATCCCTCATTTCTATAATACTCCCACCTCTTTTTTTGATTTCATTTTTAACATCTGAGAATTTTTTAAGAAGAGCAACATTGTCACTATTTGGTTCT
>CAUPPN010000013.1:0-14400 GCA_963513115.1 uncultured Eubacteriales bacterium
GTTAAATAATTTTAGAAAAGAAAAAATGAAAGAAAAAAATAATTATAATGAATTAAGAGGATTAGAAAAAAATATTTCATATACTTTTAAAAATAAAAAGCTACTTGAAATAGCAACACATCATAGATCATATTCAAATGAATTTGATGTAGAGAATAATGAAAGATTAGAGTTTTTAGGAGATAGTATATTAGAGTTTGTAATGACAGACCACCTATACAAAAAGCTTGGAAGTGCTAAAGAAGGAGATATGACTAAGATGAGGTCATATATTGTATGTGAAGATAGTCTTTTTGATGTAGCAGAAAAATTAAAATTTGCAAAATATATTAAATTAGGAAAATCACAACTAAAATCTGGTGGAGTATCAAAACCAATACTTGCAGATATGGTTGAAGCAGTAATAGCGGCAATATATTTAGATTCAAATATTGAAGTGGTATCAAAGTTCATACTACACAACTTAAAAGATAATATATACTATGCAACACATTCTCAATACTTACAAGATTACAAAACACTATATCAAGAAAAAGTACAAGCTGAAGGCGTAAGAGAAATAACATATGAATTAATCTCAGAAAGTGGACCAGATCATGACAAGGTATTTGAAATAGAACTTGTAGCAGATGGAAAATTCATATCTAAAGGAATTGGTAAATCTAAAAAAGAAGCACAAATACATGCAGCTAAACAAGCATTAATAGATATGGGAATAATTAAAGAAAATGATTAATTAAAAAAAGTAAAAGTTAAATAAAAAAAGCAAAACAAAAAAGTAAAATAAATAAGATAAAAAGAAAAAAGTAAAGTAAAAGGATTATACATGAAATATATTGATTTTTTAGATAATACAAAAATAACTAAAGAAGATGATTATTATTATATTGAAATAGTTGGACTAGAAGATACTGTATTAAAAGATATATTTGAAAATGGCCAATGCTTTAGATGGGTAAAAGCAGATGAAAGCAACTCATATATAGGAGTACTTCCTGAAATGGTAATAAAAGCAAGTGAAGAAAAAGAATTAGAAAACAAGACAAATATATTTTTAAAGATAAAGATATTAAAAGATAGCAAATTAAATGATGAAGAAAAATTAAAAGAATATATATATAATTATTTTGATTTAGGATCAGATTATGGAAAAGTTAAAAAAGAATATAGTTTGAAAAATGAATCACTAAAAGAAGCAACAGAATTTGGAAAAGGAATAAGGATACTAAAACAAGAACCATATGAGACAATCTATTCTTTTATCATATCTGCAAATAATAATATACCAAATATACGAAAAGGAATAGAAAATATTTCAAAAAACTATGGTAAAAGTATAGAGTTTGAAGGTAAGATATATTACCTTTTCCCTAAAAATGAAGAAATACAAAAATTAACAGAAGAACAACTAAGAGAAACAAAGATAGGATTTAGAGCACCTAGAATAGTAGAAACATCAAAGATTATTAATGAAGAATATATAGAAGAATTAAAAAAGTTAGATGATGACATATTATATGAAGAATTATTAAAGTTATCTGGAGTAGGACCAAAGGTTGCAAATTGTATTATGCTATTTGGATTTGGAAGGAAAGAATCATTCCCTATTGATGTGTGGGTTAAAAGAGTAATGAGTGAAGAATTTTTTGAAGGCCGTGATGTTACAAATAAAGAAATATATGATGCAGTAAAAGATTTTAATGACAAGGGACTTGCTCAGCAATACCTATTCTATTGGAGAATAAAAAAAGTAAAAAATATAGCAAATTAAAAAGTAAATAATATGATATATTATTAGAAATAATAACTAAAATAAATTAATATATATTTAAGGAAAAAGAATATGAAAAAAAATTTTAATAATAAAAAAGTAAAAAAACATAGAGTACTAGAAACGATTGGAACAATAGTACAATCAGTTCTAACATTTGTAATTACTTTTGCGGTATTGCTATTTTTAGTATTTCTTGTAACACCAGGAAATACCAAAGAAAAATTTGCAGATGCAAAAGAATATCTGATGGCAACACTTGGAAAAGCAAATACAGAAGTTGAAATAGAACAAAACCCAATAGAAGGTGTGGAAGAAAATAAGATTGTTGCACCTAAAATAGTATCAGATACAGTAGAAGCAAGTGTAGCAAGACAAGTAACACCAGTTGTTGAACAAAAACAAATAGAAAAAGTTGCAAATAATTCTAAAGGAAATGAAGCACTAACTCTATCTAATTCTATGTACTATATACAATTAGACCAATATGGTAAAAAAATATATGACAAGTTAAGCATGGAAAGTGCATACTTCTTAAATGGAGAACACTCATTTAATTATGGTACAGTATTTAATGAACTTTTAAATAGACCAGGCGGTGCAGAACAATTAGAACACTCTTTTCAAGCAGCTGTTAATGCACTTGCACTAGATTTTCCACAACTATATTTTATTGATGTAAGCAATATTTCACTTGTTATAACTGAGAAGCAATATATGGGAGCAAGACCTGTATATACAGTCAAAATAGAAAATGCTAAAGGAAAACTATTCTATGCAGATGGAATAAGAAGCAAAGATGAATTAGACATGATAAGAAACAAAGTAGAAGCGTTAAGGGAGAAGATAATTAAAAATGCTAGAAGATACCCAACACAATATGAGCAAATAAAATATGTACATGATTATATAGTAGACAATGTATACTATGATGATAATATAACAGATTCAAGTAAGTATAACCTAGGATTTACACTTTTAAGAGGAAGAGCTGTATGTGAAGGATATGCAAAATCATTTAAATATATATTAGATGGAATGCAAATACCTACAATAACAACAGTAGGAATAGGAATAAATAGTGTTGGAAGCAGAGAAAGACATGCATGGAATCAAGTGTATTTAGATGGATATTGGCATGGAGTAGATACAACTTGGGATGACCCAATTGTTACATCAAATTCAATCTTAACTAGAAGAGATACACATAAGTATTTCTTAGTAGGTGAAAATGTATTTAAAGGAAATCATATACCAGATGGTAATGTATCAGATGGAGTTGAATTCAAGTATCCACAATTACCTGCATATTCATATACACCACCTAGAAGACAATAAGATAATTAAATATAGCAATTAGAAAATAGAAATAAAAAGGAAAAATAAAAAAAGCCTATTGTATAAATATACAATAAGCTTTTTTCAATAGAACTTTTTTATTTTTCTATTTTCTTTAATTCTAGTTTATCTCCTGCTTTATCAGAGCTTAGTTCGTATCCAGCGTCATTAATAGCTTGAGTTTCTTTTACAGATTGCTCTCCATTTTTTATTGAAAGCCTGAAAAGCTTATTATATTTAACCCCTAAAATAATTAATGCTATAACTGATATAGCAAGTAATACAGCTAAAATTTTACTTGTTTTATTCATAATATACCTCCAATTAATTATATACTAAAGTATTATATTTTTAATTAAGTTAAATAAAAGTAAATATAATATAAGCGATAAATATAATAAATAAAATGATATTATGTTAGTAATTAATAATTTAAATAATTTAGATAATTAAATAATTAAAATAGCAATTATACGAAATACAGTATATAATTATGGTATTAAGAAAAAAGGAAGAATAGAAGAATAGATGAAAATATATTTAGGAGCAATAGGAACAGACAGTAATAAAAAGTTTTTAGAAAATATAATAGAAGAAAAGAAACTATATGAAAAGCAATATGTATTAGTACCAGAAAATATAAGCTATTACTATGAAGAGAAATTATTAGAAAATGGAAGTAATATGCAAATAGAAATAATTACTTTCAATAGGTTGCAATACCTACTTTTTAAGAATACAAAATATAATAATATATCATATGTAGATGATATATTAAGAAAAATGTATATTAAAAAAGCAATATCTAATTTAGACATTACATTACTTAAAAAAGATAAGAATATATCTGAGATAGACAAGATGATAGTTAGATTAAAAGAACAAGGTATTAAAAGTGATAAACTAAAACAAAAAATTACAAATAATGAAAATATACATGGAATACTTAAGATAAAATTAGAAGAACTAATACAAATTATCGAAGAATATGACAAGCTTTTAGAAGATAAGAAAGACAAGGCAGAAGAGCTATCTATTGTATTAGATGCAATTAAAGAAAGCGATGTATTTGAAGATGCAAAATTATATATTACAGGTTTTACAAATTTTACACTAATGCAATTTAAGGTATTAGAAGAAATAATTAGAAAATGCAAAGACGTTGATGTTGAAATTACAATAGACGATTTAGGCTCTAAAAATAGTATATTCAAAGAAGCAAGTACAACATTAAATAATATAATTGGATACATGAGTGCAAAAGGAAATATATCTTTTGAAAAATTTGAAGAAGATAATTACCACAAAAGTATGTTAGGAAAACTTAATAATGCACTTGCATCAAAAGATATTATATATACTGAAAATAATTATAATGAAGATGGTAATAATGAAGAAAAAAATAAAAACAGTGGTGAAAATGACGAAGAAGAAAAGCAAATACAACTTATGTATTATCCATCTAAAAAAGAAGAAATAGCAAGGCTTGCAAATAATATATATAATGATATGAAAAAAGGAATATCTGCAAATGATATACAAGTAATTGCAAATGATAGTAGCAAATACTACAACTATATACAAACAGAATTTGATAAATATGGTATACATATTAATATTGGTGAAAATAGAAGCATTGTAGCAGACCAAATAATTACATATATACTAAATCTTTTAAATGCAATATTAGGTAGGGCAGATAGTATAATTGCACTTGCTAAAATGGGATATTTTAAAGAATATGATATATCATTAGATGATATATATATACTAGAAAATTATATGAAAAAGTGGGACATACAAGACCTATCTAGGTATGGTAAGTTTAGGTATGAAAAAGATAGGCCAGACTTTGATATTATAGTTACAACTAAAAGCAAGCTACTTAAGATATTAACAGATGTTATACAAAATATTGTAGAAGAAACAAGCGAAAATACAAATATAGTTGAAGAAAAAAAGCAAAAAGAAAATGAAGAAGAACTAGATGAAGAAAAAATATACAAAGCATTTAATAGCTACTCTGAAAAAATTAAAAAGATAATGGTATCATCTGAAGCAGTAACAAAAGAAATAGTAATGCACCTTAAGAAAAATAATATATATGCAAAAATATATAATGAAATACTAAAATTAGATGACCTTAAAAAGGTAACTGAATACAAAAATAGTTTGAATATACTAAATGAAGTATTAGACAAAATGTCACAAATTGGTGAAATTACAATATATGATTACGCAAGTTATTTAGAAGAAGTATTAAAAGAAAACACACAAAGAGAAACACCAGTTAAAAATGCAGTAGACTTTAGGACTTCAAATAATATATTTAAAGATAAGAAAATAACATATGTAATGTCTGTACAAGACGGAGTATTTCCAAAGGAAACTACTGTATCAGGATTAATAGACGAAGATGAAAATATAGTTTTGAGAGCATCAGATATTAACATATATAACACACTAGAAGAAGATGAAACTAAAAACTATATGCAAATATATAATACACTAATGGCAGCAAGTGATAAGGTGGTGTTATCATATACAAATAATGATGATTTTACTGAAGAAGAAATAGTACCAAGTTACTATATTTCTAGGATAGAAAAGATATTAAAAAATAATGATATTAAGTATACAAAAAGCAGTAAGGAAGATTATGCTACAGATGGTAAGTATAATTGCTATATACCATATAAGGACGAAGGATATATAGTTAAAATTATTACAGAACTTGAAAAAGAAATATTAGAAACAGAAAAATATAATATTGTTTATGAATATATTTTAGAAAATGTACCAAATACAAAAAAAGCAATGCTTGATTTAACAATATATTTAGCTAAGAAAATAACAAGGTACAATATGATAATTAAAAATAGTGTTGAGTACAAAAACAAGATAGACAGGCTTTTAGAAATATATGATAGTTTTGAAATAGTAGAAAATAGTAATGATGATAGTGTTAGCGAGAATACTAATGCTAATGACAATAATAATGAAATTGATAGTACAGAGCTAGAATATGAAAAAAGAAAATTAGAAATAGAATTATTTGAAGAAGAAATAGAAAGAGAAAATTTTAAAAAGAAAATACAAAATAGGAAATATAATATACTTGAATATTATATGAACATGGCTAAGATATATACAGAAATTAACAATGAAATAATATATAATTTTGGATTTGAAAAAGTATACATAGCGGCAGAAAAAGAAAATAATCCAAATAACTTACCAAAAGATATATTAAACAAACTATATAAAAATGACCTTTCTATGACAATATCTAGGCTTGAAAAATATGCAGGATGCCCATTTGCTTATCATATTAGATATATGCTTTCTGTAGAAAAAGCAAGAACTAGCAAACTAGAAAGCCTAGATACTGGTTCATTCATACATGATGTAATTAAAAAAGTATTTGATGAGGTACAAAAAGGGAAACTTAAGTTAAAAGGAAAACTAGAAGATGAAGCACTACTTAAGTTAAAACTAAGAGCAATAGAAGATAGCAAGCTTAAAAAAGATATTGCTCTTTACGAAAATGATATAGCAAAAGTGGTAGATGATGCTATAGTAGGCACATTAAAAGAAACAAGATATGAGAAAATACTATTAAATAGCAAATCAAAAAAGATAAGTGAAAACTTAAAAAGGGAAATATATAATGCATGTATACAAATTGCTGAAACATTAAGACTTTCAGAATATGATATATATGGAAATGAAATAGAAATTGGAATACATGAAAGCCCTAACTCATTAGATAATGTGAAGATAGAATTTGATGTGGAAGGAACTAAAAAGGCAATTAATATATTTGGAAAAGTAGATAGAGCAGATATATTAGAAGATAATATTAGGATAATAGACTATAAGACTAGTAAAAATGATATAGATACAAATAAGGTAAGAGCAGGGCTTCAGCTTCAGTTAATAATATATGCAAGCGCATTAGAAGAACTTTTAGAAAAAGAAAACAAAGGATTACTATATCAACAAATTACAACTAGAGATATGAAAATTAGCTATATTAACGAAGATAATATGTATGAAACAGCATACAAAAACAAGTACCAAAAGATGCAAGGACTTATTGTATCTGATGGTATAGAAGAACTATATAATATGGATAAGACATTAGAAAATACAAATAATTCAAATATTATACCAGTAAGGCTTAAAAAAGATGGAACACCAGATAGGTTCTCTAAAGTAATTGCAAATAATGACTACAAAGAATTAAAAGAAGATGCTAAAAACGCAGTAATTGATTTATCTAAAAATATATTAAAAGGAAATGTAGATATATATCCAAGTAAGTACTATGTAACACCTAAGGTACAAGAAAAAGCTTGTAGGTTTTGTGATTATGAAAGTATTTGTAAGTTTGGAAAACAAAACAAGTATAGGATAATTAACAAGAATAATGAGTAAAAGCAAACATAAAATAATTAATAAG
Source organism: uncultured Eubacteriales bacterium (assembly GCA_963513115.1). Taxonomy (GTDB): domain Bacteria; phylum Bacillota; class Clostridia; order TANB77; family CAG-508; genus JABCPO02. The sequence goes on from CAUPPN010000013.1 coordinate 7,575, forward strand.
AATGAAAAACAACAAAAAGAATAAAAATTAATTAATAAAAAAATAATATAATTGGTTATTATTAAATACAAAATTAAAAAAATGTGTTAAAATATATGATATACTAGAGATAATTAAAATGGAAACAAAGAAATAAGAATCAAGAAATAAAGAAAACAACAATTAATTGAAAGGATAAAATAATATATTATGTATTTAATTGCAGGATTAGGAAACCCAGATAAGAAATATGAAAGAACAAGACATAATATGGGATATTGTGTAGTAGATAGAATTGCTAAGGCAAATAATGCAGATTTTAAAAAAGGTAAAAATGCATATGAGTTAAAACTAAAGATGTATTCTAAAGATTGCATTTTAATAAAACCTACTACATATATGAACTTATCAGGGATTGCCATACAAGAATATATGAATTATTACAAGATACCAGCTAAAAATATTATTGTAATATATGATGAAAAAGACTTTGAACCAGGAATAGTTAAGATTAGAAAAGGTGGTTCATCTGCAGGTCATAATGGTATTAAAAGTATAAGAGAATATGTAGATGACTTTGTAAGGGTAAGAGTTGGTATTGGAAAACCAAAATATGCAAATGATATGATAAACCATGTAATTGGTAAAGTATCAGATGAAGAGTATGAGAAGCTATATGAAGGTGTAAAGCTTGGTGAAAAAGCAGTAATTGATATAATTAAAAATGGCGTAGATCATGCTATGAATACATATAATAGGAATGAAAAGAAAAAGGAAAATAAGAAAGAAAGTAAGAAAGGAAATGAAAAAGAAGATGGAAAATAATGAAGTAATATATATAACAGGACACAAAAATCCAGATACAGACTCAATAGTATCTGCATTAGTTGCAGAATACCTATTTAAAAAATTAGGAGTAAATGTTAAAGCAAATAAGCAAGGTGAAGTATCAAAAGAAACACAATTTGTTTTAGAAGCATGTAATTTAGAAGCACCTGAAACAAATACAAGTTTTAAAGAAGGCACACATGTAATATTAGTAGACCATAATGCTAAAGCTGAAACATTAGATAATATTGATGAATTAATAATAGATAGAGTAATAGACCATCATGCAGTAAAGCTTATGGTAGGATACCCATTATACTATAGGGCAGAACCTGTAGGATGTACAAATACAATATTATACAAAATGTATGTAGAAAATAATGTGGAAATACCACAAAATATAGCCAAAGCTATGTTATCTGCAATAATTTCAGATACATTATTATTTAAATCACCAACATGTACTGAAGAAGATAAGATGGTTGCAAAAGAGCTAGAACAAATAGCTAAAGTAGATGCAAAAGAATATGGTATGGAATTATTAAAAGCAGGAACAGACCTTTCTGAATATACAATAGATGAAATATTAAACTTAGATGCTAAAACTGTAGAAATAGGGGATACTAAAGGAATAGTTGCACAAATTACTACAGCAGATATACCAAAAACAATGGAAATGCAAAATGACTTAGAAGAAGGAATTAAAAATATAATAGGAGAAAAAGGTTTAGACTTCTATATATTATTAGTAACAGATATTATAAATAGTGATTCACAAGTAATTGCATTAGGTGAAAAAGCAGAAATAGTAGAAAAAGCATATAATGATAAGCTTGAAAATAATACTATGTTAGTTAAAGGATTAGTATCTAGAAAGAAACAAGTTATACCAGTAATTACAGAAGTTGTAAATGGAAATAACTAAAAAAAGCTAAAAGCTAAAAGCTAAAAGTTAAAAAGTTAGAAAAGTAAATAATAAAAGCAAATAACAAAATGAAAGAGTAAAACTAAAGATAAAAACAAAAGATAAGAAAGAAAATATGAGTATATAGGGATAGTATGGAAAAAAATAAGAAAAGAGCAATTATAGCTATTTTAATAATTATAGTTTTAATAATATGCTATATGATATTTAAACCAAAAAAGAATAATGTAGTAGAAAATGTACATGAAAATAAATATCTTATACTTCAAGAAGCAGGTAAAGAAGGAGTTATTGACACAAAAGGCAATATAATAATTGAACCACAGTATACGCAAGTTGTAGCACCTGATTTGGCTAAAGATGTTTTTTGCGCATATGATGAAAATAAGAATATTAAAGTTTTGAATAGTAAAAAAGAAACTATATTTGATGAATACAAAGATTTAGAACCTGTAGAAGGAAATAGGAAAGATACTGAAAATCAATATAGGCCTGTATTAAGATTTAAGAAAGATGATAAGTATGGCCTTATTAACCTAGAAGGAAAAGAAATTGTTAAACCTATATATGATGAAGTTAAAGCTGTAGAAAATGATTTTAATAATTACAAAGTTAAAAAAGATGGTAAATATGGCTTAGTAGATAATGATGGAAATATTATATTAAAAGAAGAATATACAGAAATTAAAAGTAATAACAAGTCAATGTGGGAAGATAAAAATGTACAAAATGGTTATAAAATAAAAAAAATGGGATCAAATGGACCAATAGAAGGATTTGCTACTGAAAAAGGAAAAATAATAGTACCAGTTAAATATGAAAGTGTAGAAAAACAAGAAATACCTTCAGAAGATTATTTTGTGGTAGTACAAGAACAAGGTAAAAAAGGATTATACAAAAATAATAGGCAAATATTAAGAAGTGAATACCAAGAAATATCTAGTACTAAAAATAATCTAATATTTAAAAGATATGGTAAGTATGGAATGACTAACCTAGATGGAAAAGAAGTTATAGGCCAAAGATTTTTAGGATATGTACCGCTTAAAGATTATGTGGTATTTAGCAATGAAGACAAGGAATATGCATTTGATAAAAATGGCAATATGATTGGAAAAGGAATGTATAAGATAATTGAAGTTGTAGCAGATGGAAATTATATTATATGTGAAAATTATGCAGGGGAAAGAGTTGTAATAGATAGAAAAGGTGATGAAGTAGTAAACGACAAGCTACTTGATGTATTATATGCATTTGATGATGTGTTTATTGGAGTTAAAGAAACAGGATATGGCGCATATAGTGTTAAAAAAGGTAATATTATTAACTGTGAATATGAGTATTTAAATAAGGTAATTGGAACAAAAATACTAATATCTAGCAAGAATGAAGGAAAAGAAACTACACTATATAATAGTAATGGTGAAAAAATAGAAACAAAAGATAATTTTGTAGTAGATGTAATCAAAGATAAGGTGGTTAAAATATTTGATGCAACTGATATTAAATACTACGATTTAAATGGAAAAGAAATAGAACTAAAAAATAATTTAGATTTAATAGCATACCCATTTAAAGAAAATAATAAGTGGGGATTCAAAAACAAAGAAGGAAACATCGTAGTAGATGCTAAATATGATAGAGTAGGTGAATTTAATAAGTATGGATTTGCAGCTATCATGAAGAATTCAAAATGGGGAAGTATAGATAGCAAATTTAATATAGTGCTAGAGCCAGAAATAACATTAGATCCAAATATAATACCTAAGTTTGTAGGTAGATACCTAATAGATGGTGAAGATAATATAATGGCTATGAAGGTAAGTGAAGGACAAAATATATCACCTATGGATTAATATATAAATATATACAAAGCATAAAAATATGAAAGCTTTAGATAATGAAAATTGTCTATAGCTTTTTTAATTGACTAGGATTAGTATAGGTGGTTCATTTAGAAGAAAAAAAGAAAAAATAATAGTAAAAAAACAAATGATGATACAAGGATAATAGAATAATAAAAAGATAATAAAAATATAGATTATTATTGAATTAATGATTCTAGTATTATATTTTTAATATAGTTAAAAATTAATATTGTAAGTAATATAAGTAATAAAAGAGGTGACATATATGATTTACGAAAAAGTAATGCTTACAGACGCAAGATATGATCATATGTTTGAATCAGATATCATTAAATATGAAAAAGAGATAATTGATTCATTAGAAGCTCAGTACAAAGAAGAAGGATTAAAAGATGAAGTTATTAACTTAAGGATAGTAGAATACTTATCATATAAAAAGTTAAGAACAGTAAATGTAATTGGACAAAGGGCAATTGAAAAATTAATTGATGAATATCTAGAAAAATAGCAACCAAAAATGTTGCTATTTTTTAAATGTTTATTATTATTAAATTGAAGTTATTAAATTATTATATAATTATGTATTACTCTTCATTTTTTATTAATTCTTCATTATTAATTGGAACTAATTTGTATAATACATCTTTTTTATCAAAATCATTTTTTTCTAAAGCTTTTTTAAACTCTTCTGGACTTTTAGTCATTTCAAATGTATAACCTGCATCTTTTGCAGCTTCTATTCTTGAATATTCCATTCTACTTGATTTAAGTGAATTCATTTTTTCTTTATTATAATTATAACCTAATATACATATACATATTATAGCTAATAGCAATAATATGACTAAAACTATATTAATTTTATTTTCCTTTTCCATAATTTCCTCCTATGTTCAATATACATATATATATATTATCAAGGATATTAAGAAATATTCAAAATATATTATATACTTTTTTAAATTGTAAAAAGGGTAAAAGTGGTAATATATTTGATATGTAGTTAAATAAATTTTATTATTTTGTATTTAATTTTCCTTTAATTTAAAGGCTTTTGAGAGTTTTTGATTTTTTTACTGAAAAAAAGTTGAACAATGTTCAGAAATATGTTATACTACTATTGTATTAAAAAGTATAAAAATATTTTAGAGGAGAGATATGTTAGAAAAAGGGAAAAAAAGAATAGAAGATAAAGAAAGAAAGATAAAAGAAAAAGCAATGATATCTTTTAGAGAAAAAGGAGTTGAAAAAACTTCAATAAGAGATATTATGAAAGATACAAAATTTGGGCTTGGAACTTTTTACTTATATTTTAAGAACAAAAATAATTTGGAACAAAAAATAGTTTTAGACTTATTAGTAGAATTATTTTATAAGGCAGAAAAACAATGCGTAGGAAGAGAACCAGTTCAAAGATATATATCTTTTATTGACTACATATTAGACTATTTTATAGCACATCCAATAGAATTTGAATTAATTTCTAAAAATATAAATTGGGCATTATATGCAAAAATAGAAAATGATGAAAGATTTGAAGAAGTAGACTCAATATTAAAATTTGTGCTTGATAAATTTTCTACTATTTTTCCTGGAAATTATACAAAGCATCAACAGTTATATATATTATCACTTACGATGCACACAGTAATTTCAACATGTAAACATTCATTAAACAAAGATGGAATTTTAACTATAGATGAAATGAAACCAGTACTTTTTAAATTAATAGAAAAAATATTTAAGGAAGAGGAAAAATGAAAAAATTCGCAAAATATGTGTCAGAACACGCAAAAACAGTATTAATAATAATGACATTACTTTTAATACCTGCAGTTATAGGTTATAAGCATACTAATGTTAATTATGACATGCTTACATATCTGCCACAAGATTTAAAATCAACGCAGGGTCAAGATATATTAGATAAAACATTTAATAATGCAGCAACTGCCATGATTATATTAGAAGGTGATGACCAAGATGCAGAAAAGTTAAGAAAAGAAATTTTAAAAATAGATGGAGTTGAAGATGCAATATCAAAAACTTCAACTGTAGGTGAAATGATACCAAGTAAAATGCTACCACAGGAAATAAAAGATATTTTTTATTCAAAAGACAATACATTAATGATTGTAAAATTTAAAAATTCAGCATCATCATTTACAACAATGAAAGCAATAGAAAAAATAAGAGAAATTGAATCAAAACCAAAATATGTAAGTGGAATGTCATCACTTGTTAAAGATACAAAAGATGTTGTAGATAAGGAAACTCCAATATATGTATTACTTGCAGTAATACTTGGATTAATAATACTTTCAATTACTAATGAATCAGTAATAATACCATTTATATTTATGCTAACAATAGGTTATGCGGTTATATATAATTTTGGTACAAATATATTTTTAGGAGAAATATCATATTTAACAAAAGCAGTTGCAGCAATATTACAACTTGCAGTAACAATGGACTATGCTATTTTCTTATATCATAGGTATGCAGAAGAAAAGAAAAATATTGAAGACAAGAATGAAGCAATGAAAGTTGCAATAGAAAAAACAATATCATCACTATTTGCATCATCATTTACTACATTTGTTGGCTTTTTAGTACTTATACTAATGAGATTAGGACTAGGAAAAGATATAGGACTTGTAATGAGTAAAGGAGTATTAATAGGATTAATATGTACAGTAACAGTTTTACCTGCGATGCTACTTTTAGCAGCGGATTTAGTAAATAAATATAATCACAAAGTAATGCTACCATCATTTGAAAAGGTATCAAACTTTAGTATAAAACATGAAAAATTACTTAGTGTAATTTTTGTACTACTATTTATACCAGCAATTTACGGAGCAAAAAATGCTAGTGTTTATTATAATTTGGATAGATCATTACCACAAAATCTAGATTCAATTGTAGCATTAAATAAGATGAAAGAAGACTACAATATGGCTACAACACATTTTATACTTGTAAATAGTAACCTATCACATACAGAGCTTAATTCACTTACAGAAGAAATTAAAAAAGTTGAAGGAATAAACTCTGTAATTGCATCAAGTGCATTTACTGGATTATCAATACCAGATGAAATACTTCCATCACAAATAGCAAATAATTTTTCAAAAGATGGATATGAAATGATAATGGTAAACTCAGAATATCAAACAGCATCTGAAGAAGTAAAAAAACAAATAATGGAGCTTAAAAATAT
>CAUPPN010000014.1:0-14302 GCA_963513115.1 uncultured Eubacteriales bacterium
AAATTGATTTTAATTAGTTTTATTAGATAAATTTTATTTGAAAACAAAATACACATTCAAATTTTCTATTTAAAATCACTATAATTACCTTTATTATAACATAACAAATTAGCTTTTCAACTAAATACAATAAAATTATTAACTAATACAATACTTCTAACATATATATTTTTGTAATTTACATTAAAAGTAATTAAACTATATTTAAAAAAGATTTAAATAATTTTAAGTACAACAAAAAAAGATAATTAACTAATATTATTAATTATCTTTTAATTATATGTTACATATTTATATACTTTATTATTATCTATATAATCCTTTATTTCTATTTTTCATCCAATCAGGTATTTCTACACCGTCTGATTCTTTAACTGTTTCTTTTTCTTTTTTTGAATCATTTTTTGCATTTCCTGTTAGATCTTTTATATAACTTGGTCTGTCATATTCATAGCTATATGTTGGTCTGTTAATTATTGGTTCTTGTTCTTGTTGTTCTTCTGTTTCTTCTTCATCATCATCTTTATATTCATCTTCAAATCCAGTAGCTATTATTGTAACTATAATATCATCTCCAGCATTTTCATCATTTACACTACCCATTATAATAGATGCATCTGGATCTGCTCCTTGTTTAATTAAATCTGATGCTGCAGTAAATTCATGTAATGCTACATCTTTACCAGTTATATTATATATAATTGCTTTAGCTCCTTCTATAGTTGTTTCAAGAAGTGGACTTTGTATAGCAAGTTTTGTTGCATCTTCTGCTCTATTTTCTCCACTTGCTCTACCTACACCTAAGTGTGCAATTCCTTTGTCTTTCATATTCTTTCTTACGTCTGAGAAGTCAATATTCACATCACCTGTAATTAATAGTAAGTCTGATATGCCTTGTACGCCTTGTCTTAGTATATCATCTGCTATCATAAATGCATCTCTCATAGATGTTTTTCTATCTATAACTTGTAATAATTTATCATTTGGTACTACTATTAATGAGTCTACATTTTCTTTCAATTTTGCAATTCCTTTTTCTGCTTGTATAGCTTTCTTTCTACCTTCAAAAGTAAATGGTTTTGTAACTATTGATACTGTTAATATTCCTTTTGATTTTGCAATTTCTGCTACTACTGGTGCTGCACCTGTTCCAGTACCTCCACCCATTCCAGCAGTTATGAATACCATATTAGCACCTTCTAGTACTTTTTCAATATCATCTCTACTTTCTTCTGCTGCTTTTTCTCCTATTTCAGAACTACCTCCAGCTCCTAATCCTCTTGTTAATTCTTCACCTATTTGAACTAACTTATCTGCTTTTGATTTTTGAAGTACTTGCTTATCTGTATTAATTGCTATATATTCAACACCTTGAACTCCAGCTTCTATCATTCTATTTACAGAGTTGTTTCCTCCTCCACCTACACCAATTACTTTGATTACTGCTCTTTCGATTTCTTCTTCATTATTTTTATAATCTTTTTTTGGATTTTCGTTATACATTTTTTCCTCCCCTAATACTTAAGAATAGAAAAAGTCTTTTACTTTCTCTAATATAATTTTAATTAAACTTTCTTTTGTTTTTTCACCTATGCTACTTGATACTGTTTTTGCATATGGTTTAGATGCGAAATATTTTATTAAAGCATAACTATCGTGAAATTTAGGCTCTATAGTTCCTATAAGCTTGTTACTTGCAAACTTAGACTCCAAATTCATTTCAACTCTGCAAACTACATCACTTTTATCAATGTTTGTTATTTCATCACCTGACAATACTACTTTATCGATATATCCTTTTAAACCAGTATCTTTTATTTCTTTATTAATTTTCATAAAAGTATCCGATGTTCTTGCTTCTATTATTTCAACAACATCTGACTTTTTAACTGTTCTTGTTGGATTTAACATATTTGATCTTGAAGTAGATAATAATATATTATTATCATTTTCAATATATGATTTAAGTGCAAGTCCATAGTCATGTTTAAGTTTTTCTGCTTCTTCAAGTGATACATCTAAAATATATGCAATATCATTTGTAATGCTATATCCACCAGCGTTTATTGTATTTGTATAGATAAAACTATTTTCAAAGAATATACCAATTTCAGTTGTTTTTTCTCTAGTATTTATTAATAATATATTCTTTTTTAATTCACTTGGTTCTAAATAAAAAGTCCTATCTACCAATACCACTGGTGCAAACCCATCAATCTCTAATTCTGCCTTTTTAAATACTCTTTGCATTTTTCTAATATATTCAGTATTTGCAGTTACTACTTCTGCTAGTAATTTAAAATTATTGCTTTTTTTACCGATTGGGTTCGAATACATCAGTCCATTATCTAACAAGAATTTATCTGGTATTATATCTATTATTGTTTCTGCAGGTGATACTGTTATAGTTCCTGCCTCTATAATAGCTCCTACTACATCTTCTATAGTTATCCCTACGTTTTTATCTTTTGTAACCTTTTCAATTTGGGTATGTACTACGTTCGATATTTCACCAGGTATTGTGACATATGCTGATTCTATTTTTAAATCCGACTTATTTTCTGCCTCTGTTAGTACATCAATTAATGCTGGCACCAATTCTTCTTCATTAAAATCGCCGTTTTCATCATATGGCCTACAGGGTTTGTAACTTGTTGCAATTATTTGTATTTGCTCAAAATTATCAACTTTACCTATAGTTAAACTTACCTTGGAATAACTTACGTCGATACCTACAATAATATCACCTATAGCCAAGACGTTTTCCTCCAAATCTGTTTGTTATATTTTACTGTATTTAGAATATTATATTCAAATTATTTTGTCAACTAAAAAATACTGCACTTATTGATATAAAGCGAGTCATATCTAAGCACAAGTATCTTTTAATTTTATTTTCTATTTTTTCAACATTTGTTAAGCAATATTAAAATAATTTTTATACTATCTTAATATTACATTTTAAAAAACGTTTTTGCAATGATAAATAGGAATTATTTCTATTTATTTTTATATATTTATTATTATTATTCATCTTTAAAATTTGGTTGGTTACTTCTATAATATTCAATATCTGTTTTTTCAGTCAAATAAGTTTTTTTAGCTTTTTCATACCTATTTGCCCAACTTTCAATATAGTCTCTTCTTATTATTGCTAAATTATTAAACATTCTAGTTACAAATACTACTATTATACCTATATATATATCTATATTTAATTTTATTCCTAAGAATGTTAAAAGCATAGCAAGTATCGCATTACCAAACAATCCTGTTATGAAAATTTTAAAATCGAATCTTTTTTTTACTACTGAAGCCAATGCTCCAAATACTGAATCTAATGCTGCAAGTATACCTATTGAAAGATATATTGAGTATGTATATGGTATTACAGGTAATGCACTACCTGCAAATATACCAAGCACTATCGCTAATATTATTAATACAATAAACATTTTTTATTCCTTTTTTATTTTATATCTATATTTTTTTGTTTTTTTATTTTTTCTTTTTTTAAATTTCTATTTTTATTTTTACTTTTATTTTCTTCTCGTCTTTATCTTTTTATTTTTATCATCTTCTATTATTTTATATCACAATCTAAGAAACATGTCTTACATGCTTCTCCCGGCTCTAAGTCTTCATCTATAATGTTTTTAATCACCTCATCTAATTCTTCATTTTCCACTCTATATTCAGTTCCACATTCATCACAGATTGCCTCTACATATCCTTGCATTTTTAAATTTTGAAGTTCTTCTCTAGATAAGTATTTTAATGATCCTACAAAGTCTTCTTTTGTACATCCACATTGCTTATGTGTCTTTGGATATTTATTTTCTTTATTTTCTTTTACATTTGATTTTTCTTTTGCCGCTATATTATTCTCCATATTTTATCCTTATCTCGTTTTTATATTTTGGTATTTTAACATGATCATATAATTCATATGATACATTTTTACCATTTCCTAACATTTCACTTATATATCCATTTTTGTTTGCAAGTACTCTTTCTAATTCTTGCTTGTTTCCTATTGCTTTTACTACATAAGGTCCATCTAATCTTTCTGTATTTACATATATCTTTTCACCATTTACTAATGTCACTTCTGAAGTTGATACTATTCTCTTTCCATTTACAGATATTGCCTCAGCACCTGCAACCCATAATTGATTTATTAAATATAGTATATCATTTGCGTCAATTTTTCTTCTACTGTTGTCTTCTAATGTTATTATAATTCCTTGACCTGCTAAGTCTGTATATCCTAACATTGTTTCTGTATTTTTTAATTCTTCATCAATTAATTTTTCAGAATTGATATTATTATTATTTTCATATTCTTTTATATTAGAATTTAATTCACTTATCTTAGTTTCAAGTTCTTTATTTTTCATTCTTGTATTATTTATTTCAGATTTGAGGTCTGTATCTCTTAGTGTTTCTATTTCTTTTATATTAGTCTTACTTACTGTATTTGCTTGCCATATTATTATACCAACTACTAAAGCAATAGTTAAAAATATAATTAATGCTACAATATATAATTCATTTCTGTATAATTTTTTAGTTTCTTCTTCTTTTATATATTCTTTTGTACTTCCTTTTACATATTTTCTATTTATTTTACCAAGTGGAACAACAGATTTTAATCTAATATTTGCATATTCTTTTTTTATCTTATTTAGTTCTTCTATTCTTCTTAATTCTTCTTCATCTATTGAATGTACTTTTTTTCTTTTGTTTTTACTTTCTATTTTTCTTTCTAATTGATTATTTTTATTTAGTTTTAATTTTTCTAATTCTATTTTTCTAGATTTTTTTTCTTTTAGAATATTTTCATATAGTTTATCATTTTCTTTTTTCAAATCTTCAATATTTAAATACCTATTATTTCTTATCTTATCTTCATTATTTATTTTTTTATTTTCTTTTATTTCCTTCATATCATTTTGGATTTCAAAACTATAATTTTCAATTTCTTTTTTTATCTTATTTTTTTCATTTTTAATATATCCATTTTTATTTTTCTTCATATTACTTTTCCACCTTAGCATATTCCATTTTACTTGAAGATAAGTATGCAGGTATCTCAATATTATTTCCTTTTTCAACAGATATATCTATACCATATTGTTCTAATAATTCAATTATTCCTCCAGGCATAGTAAGCGCTGATTCTAAATATTCTTGATTTCCAATTGCAGATATCATGTATGGTGATCCAACTTTTTCTTCATTTATTTTAATTACTGTTCCTATACAACTTATAGGAGTTGTAGTAACTATTCTTTGGTCATTTACAGATATAGCTTCTGCTCCTGCATTTCTTAATATATTTATTATAGAAATTATATCACTATCATGAACAATAAATTGAGTAATATCTTGTTTTATATTGCTTTTACTGTCATTTCCGTCTCTTAGTTTTATTATAATTCCTTTTCCAGAAATTTTTGTATGCCCTAATTTCTTCTTATTCTCATTTAGTATATTTTTCTTTTCTTCAAATTTAATACTATTTTTAGAGGCTTTATCTCTAAGTTTATTTAATTGTTCTTCTTTTGATTCTACCTCTTTTAAAAGCATTTCATTTTTTTCTCTTTGCATTAAAAGCGTATTCCTCGCTTCGCTATTTAATGTAGCTACTTTACTTTTATTTCCTACTCCACTTATTGTTTTTAATTGTAACGTAATTGAAAGTGTAAGTGCAAACATAAATATTATAATAAATATTTTTTTATATTCAGTGTCACTTTCTTTTTCTATTTCTCTTATTAAATTTCTTGTTTTAGCATTTTCAACACTTAAATTTTCTTCAGAAAGCTTAAGCTTTTGTTTTTCATAAGCTTCGCCTTTTCCGTTACTGTATATATTGCTTAAATTTTTATCAAACTTACTTAGTTCTTTTTTTGCAGTACTATTTATGCCATCTTTTAATTTGATAAAAAAGTTAGCTTTATTAGACCTATTATGAGAATTACTATTTTTAATATTCTTTTTATTAACATTTCTTTTTTTATTATTGTTATTTTTATTTTTTTTCATTTTCTCTTTCATTTCTAATCATCTATATATTTTATACTTTTTCTCTAAATATCATCCAATTTTTTTCTTCATTTTTTTCTTGGTATATTTCACCTTCTTTTCCTTTTTCTTTTAAAAGGATTTCTTTTATTAATGTAATCTGTGTAGTTAAATCATCTAATTCACTTTTTAGTATTGCTTTCTTTTTTTCATTATCAAATGATAATATATAATTGCTTTCATCATATAATATTTCTGTAATTAATGCATCTATCTGAAGTTTTTCAGACACTTCATATATCTTATTCATATTTTCTAGTACATGTAAATCCCTATTGTTAAGCCTATTTTCTGTTTTAGGATCTGTTTTAAATCCTGAAAGCATTGTTATTTTTTGTTTTTGATTTGTTTTTCTAAGTATATATCCAGATGCATCCAAAGTATAATATCCATCTTCTGTACTCATCTGGAATTTTTCCTTTCTTTCTTTTATTCTTACTCTTATTGTATCAATTCCTACTATTTTGCATTTTCTTAAGATTTGATTTTGCCTTAAATATATTTTGCAAGAATATATTTTTTTCTTTTTTAAAGTTAATTTTGTTTAATACTTCTTCATTTGTAATTTGCTTATTTCCTTCTATATTAATATTTTTCAAATTAAAATTTTCTGATGTTAGCATATATGAAATTAATAATATTACTAATATCCAAAATACTATTATTGTGGCAATTTTAATACCAGATATTTCTTTTTCTGCTTTTTTCTTTTTCATATTACACCTACATTATTCTATTGTTATTTCATCTAATTTAGGTAATTCCTTTATACTGTCTAGTCCAAATGTTAGAAGGAACTTATCTGTTGTAGTATATGTCATTGGGGCACCAGGAAGAGAAAGTTTTCCACTTTCTTTTATTAGGCCATAATCTAGCAATCTAGATACAACACTATCTGACGCAACTCCTCTTATTTCTTCTATTTGCGCCCTTGTTGTTTTTGGATTATATGCAATTATTGAAAGTACTTCAAGTGCTGCATTAGTTAGTCTCGGATTTGGTCTTTTATCAAATAATTGCATTATATTTAAAACTTCTTCCCTATCATTAACTAATTGATAGCTTTTTTCTAATTTTACTATTTCAAATGTTTTTTCTTCTTTAATCATTATTTGAATAATTTCTTCTACTTCAGCCTTATCTTTTTTTAAAACTTCTGCTATCTCATCTATATTTACAGGTTCACCTTTTGCAAATAAGATATTCATTATTGTTTTTCTATCTTTAGCTATATCCATATTTATCCTTTACTTTTTTTCATAATTATCTTGACTTTTAACAAAATTATTAATATAATAATCATGTTAGGCGAAGTAGCTCAGTTGGCTAGAGCATTCGGTTCATACCCGAAGGGTCATGTGTTCGAGTCACATCTTCGCTACCAAGAGGATTTATCCTCTTTTTTTATACTTTTTTACTTTTAATTTTAACATTCTATCAAATTCATCAAATAATTCAAAGTATATAATATTTGTATATACTACTTAGATTATATTAAATAAAAATATATTTTCTAAATAATATATACTATATTACATCTTTTTTTATTCTTGTTTTAATAATAGTTATCAATATTATATATATTATGTTTTTGCTATTATTAATTATTATTTTATTATTAATTTTTTATTATTTTTTTAATAATCACAATTATTTGGTGTTCTAGGAAATGCAATTGTATCTCTAATATTTTGTATACCTGTTATATACATTATTAATCTTTCAAATCCTATACCAAATCCTGAATGTTCTATACTTCCATATTTTCTAAGATCTAAATACCAATAGTATTCATCCTTATTCATATTTAGTTCATCCATTCTTGCTTCTAATACATCTAATTTATCTTCTCTTTGGCTTCCTCCTATTAATTCACCAATTCCTGGTACTAAAAGGTCTGCCGCTGCTACTGTTTTTCCATCTTCATTTATCTTCATATAGAATGCTTTTATATCTTTTGGATAATCAGTTAAAAACACAGGTTTTTTAAATATTTCTTCTGCTAAATATCTTTCATGTTCTGTATCTAAGTCCATTCCCCATTCAACATCTACTTCAAATTTCTTTTTTGCATTTTTAAGTTTTTCAATTGCTTCTGTATATGTAATTCTTGCAAAATCATTGTTTAAAGCATTTTCTAATTTTGCAATTAATCCTTTTGATACAAATTTATCTAAAAATTCTATTTCTGTTTTAGCATTTTTCATTATATATGATATTACATATTTTAATGAATCTTCTGCAACATCCATCATATCACTTAAGTTTGCAAATGCTATTTCTGGTTCTACCATCCAAAATTCTGCAGCATGTTTTAATGTATTAGAGTTTTCTGCTCTAAATGTTGGCCCAAATGTATATACTTTTGAAAATGCATGTGCAAATGTTTCAACATTTAATTGACCACTTACAGTAAGGTGTACATTTTTTCCAAAGAAATCTTGTTTGAAATCCACTTCTTTTTCATTTGTTTCCTTCATAGGTATATTTGCTAAATCAAAGTTAGTTACAGTAAACATTTCTCCTGCGCCTTCCGCATCACTTGAGGTAATTATTGGTGTATGTACATATATATATCCATGTTTTTGAAAATATTCATGTATTGCCATTGCAACTAGTGATCTTACCCTAAATACAGCTCTATATGTATTTGCTCTTGGTCTTAAATGAGCAATTGTTCTTAAATACTCTTGAGTATGTCTTTTATTTTGTAATGGATAATCTTCATCTGACATTGCTTCTAATTCAATATTACTTGCAAGTATTTCAATTTCTTGTTTAGGATTTTCTGATTTTACCACCTTCCCTGTCACTTTAATTGATGAATATAATCTAAACTTTTCTATTTTTTCAAAGTTTTCCAATTCATTTTGTACAACTATTTGTATATTTTGAAAACATGTTCCATCATTTAATTCAATAAATCCTATATTTTTAGAAAATCTAGAATATCTAATCCATCCTCTTAAATATACTTCTTTATCTATTAGTTCATCTTTTCTTTCAAAGACTTCCATTATTTCTGTTCTTTTCATAATTAATTTTAATCCTCCAACATATCTAATATTTTAATCAAGCTTTCTTTGTCAACTATGTTTTTAACTTCTGCTCTTATTTTTTTTGAATTTTTAAATCCTGAAGAAAACCATATTACATGTTTTCTAATATCTTTTGAAGCTCTTCTTTCTCCAATATTTGTAATTAGCATATCATATTGCTTGCTCACAATATCTTTTACTGTTTCTGCTTTTGGAATTTCTTTTTTAGCTTCTTTCATATTTTTTACACTGTCTACTATTTGCTTCAAATTATATGGAGATCCCATTGCACCTCTTGCAATCATTACTCCATCTGCTTTTGTATACTCTAATACCTCTATTGCCTTTTTTCCATCCATTATATCACCATTTACAATTACTGGAATTTTAACTTCTTCTTTTACCTTCTTAATTTCATCATATGTAGCTTTTCCTTGATACATTTGTGTTTTGGTTCTTCCATGAATTGTAATTAATGATATACCTTCTTCTTCTGCAATTTTTGAAAGCTCTAGACAGTTAATATTTTCTTTATCCCAGCCTAATCTCATTTTTAGTGTTACTGGTACTTCTGACCCTTTAATTACTGCTTTGATTATTTTTCTTGCCTTATCTAAGTCTTTCATAAGAGCTGATCCTGCTCCAGTACTTACCACCTTTTTTGCAGGACATCCCATGTTAATATCTAATATATCACATTTTTTACTAAGTATCTTTGCCGCTTCATACATATATTTTTCATCATCTCCAAATACTTGGTATATTACAGGCGATTCATTTTCATAAATTTTTAACATTTCAAGTGTTTTTTTATCTTCATAATATATTGCCCTGCTATTTACCATTTCAGTAACTAGTGCACCTGGATTTGCTATTTTTTTATTGATATATCTAAATCCTATATCACTTACTCCAGCCATTGGTGCAACAATAACATTATTTTCTAAAGTAATATTTCCTATTTTTATCTTCTTCTTATTATTATTCATATTGTTATTATTCTTTTTATTTTTTTCCATTATTTCTATTATTTTCCCATTTCTATCTTAAGTTACATCAACATATATTGACTTTTGTCTTCTACCACTAATATTTAAAAGCATTCCTATAAACATGAAGTTTGTAATAAGAGAACTTCCTCCATAACTTACAAATGGTAATGGAATACCAGTAATTGGTAATAATCCCATTGTCATTGCAATATTTTCAACCATATGGTATGTAAGTATTCCTGCTATTCCTATTGCAATATATGAGCCTAAATTATCTTTTGCAGTTCTTGATATATATATTGCTTTTACTATTAAAAATACATATAGAATTATAACTATTGCAGAAACTACAAAACCAAATTCTTCAGATATTAGTGAAAATATAAAATCTGTTGTTTTCGGATGTAGATATCCCATCTGTGTTTGATTTCCTTGTCCAAATCCCATACCAAATACTTGCCCTGATCCAATTGCAAGTCTTGATTGAATCACATTGTATCCTGCACCTCTTGGATCAATTCCTGGATTTAAAAACACTTCAATTCTTTTAATAGCATGTGGTGCTTTTACTGGTAGTATTTTTGTTATTAAAAAATAACTTGAAGATGCTAATAATGCAAGCATTGTAAATACATATCCTCTTCCTAATCCTGCTATTAATATGATAAATGCAAAGGCAACTACATATGCTATGGCTGTTCCATAGTCGGGCTGTATAGCTATTAAAACAGTTGGTACTGCCATAAATAGTACTGGTACCAATAATTTATATATTCTATTTATTTCATTTTTTCCTTTTAGTTGCAAGCTTGCAATCATTTTCGAAACAAATATTATAACAAAAATTTTAGATATTTCTGCGGGTTGAAAAGAAAGAAATCCAAAATTAAACCAACTTGATGCACCAGATATAGGATTAGTAAATAGTACTGCAATTAAGAGTACTATTGATATTATATAGTATATAGGTGATAGGTCTGCTATCTTTTCATAATCAACTACTGTAAATATTACTAAAAATGGAACACTAATTACAAACCATTGTACTTGTTTATAAAATTCTACATATTCGGTGCTCTTTGTCGCTGATCTTAAAGCTATAAGTCCTATTGTAAATAATACAAGTACACAAAATAACACTGTCCATTCTATATTTTTTAAAAACTTTTTTTTCATTTTTTATCCTTTTTCATTAGTATCTAAACTTTAACGTCTTTTGTTTTTCCTTCTTTTATCTTTTTGTTTTTCTAATAAGTCATTTACTTTTTCAGGGTCAAATATCATAGTCTTATCATCTGAAAGTAATGATTTAGAATGTTTTGCCTTTTCTTCTTTTGTATATATATCTAAACTTTTTCTTAAATCTTCTTCATCTTCGTTGTCTTCTATATTTTCTTCTAATTCTTCATCTGTTTCTAATTCTTCTTCTTTATTTTTTCTATATTCTATTTCATTTTCCTCTATAATTTCTAGGTTGCTATTATCAATAGAATTTTCAAAGTCTTCTTCATTTAATAACTTTTCTTCTAATCTTCTTTCTTTAGTTTTTTCTTCTCTTTTTTCTTTTAGTTCTTTGATTCTTTGAAGTTCTTGTTCTCTTTTTATTTTTTCTTTTTCTAACTCTTCTTCTTGTCTAATCTTTTCTTCTAATTTTTTTCTTTCAATTTCTTCTTTAGCATTTTTTAATGCATCTTCTATATTTTTATTGTCTTTTTCTATATTTTCTGCTATTTCTTCTTTTATTTTTTCTAATTTATCTGTCTTATTATCTAAATCTTCTTCTATTTTTTTAAGTATTTCTGATTCTTTTTCTTCATCTTCAGTTTCTATATACTCTTCTTCATCTTCTAAATAATCATATTTTCCATTTAATATCTCTTCTTTCAATTCTTCAAAAGTCTTATTTGTATTTTCTCTTTCATTAATTCTTTTCACAAGATCTTCTTGAATTTTTAAAAGCTCCATTCCTTGTTTATCTAAGTCTTTTTCAATTTTTTCTACTTCTTCTAATTTTTCTTTTACTTCTTTTGTCTCGTCTTCTTTAAACATATTTTCTTTTATTTCTTCAAATTCTTGCTTGCTTATTTCTTCATTCTTGCTATTTTCTTCGTCTATTTTTTGTATAGTTTCTTGTGTTTTAAGTGCGCTTTCCTTTTTCTCATCAAATCTTTTATCAATTGCTTCTAACTCATCTTCTTTTACTTTTTGTGATTTCATTTCATTTCTAATGTTTAAAATTGGTATTCTAATTACAAGTCCTGCTTCTGTTTTTCCATTTTCATTAATTTCACTTTTCATATTAAGATCAATGCCTTCATTGTCTACAGTAACATACTTTTTTACTACTTCAACTACCTCTTCTTTCATTAGGTCAATAAATTCTGCAGATACACTTGCTCTATCTTGTACAAGTAAAACATGAAGTCTATCTTTAGCTAGCTTATTTGTTTTAGGCTCTTTTTGATTTTCTTTTTCTTTTTTCTCTGTATTTGCCTCTATCTTTTTTACATCTCTTTTTAAGTACTTATTTATTAAATCATTAAAAGTCATAAATATACCTCCCCTTATTTTCCAAATACTCCTTTTATTTTGTCCCAAAATGTTCTATTCTGTCCTGGTATACTTATTGGTACATTTTCTCCTAATATTCTTCTTGATATTTCTATATATGCTCTTCCTGCAGGTGCCTTCTTATTTGTAATTACTGGTTCACCCTTGTTTGTGTGCATTATTATATACTCATCATCAGGTACAACTCCAACTAAATCAATGGATAGAAGATCTACTATATCTTCGACATCCATCATTTCACCTTTTCTTACCATTTCAGGTCTTAGTCTATTAATAATTAACTCTGGATTTTTTATTCCTGATACCTCAACTAATGCAATTATTCTATCTGCATCCCTAATGGCTGATATTTCTGCAGTTGTTACAATTAAAGCCCTATCAGCTCCTACTACTGCATTTTTAAATCCTTGCTCTATTCCAGCAGGACAATCAATTAAAACAAAATCAAATTCTTTTTTTAATTTAGATGTTAAATCTAACATTTGTTCTTCATTTATTGCTGATTTATCACGTGTTTGTGCTGCAGGTAATAAAAACAATTCCGGATATCTTTTATCTTTAATTAATGATTGTTTTAACCTACATTTTCCTTCAACTACATCTACTATGTCATATACTATTCTATTTTCTAATCCCATTACAACATCTAAATTTCTAAGACCTATATCTGTATCTACTAAAACTACTCTTTTACCTGCAAGTGCAAGTGCAGCTCCTAGATTTGCTGTTGTTGTAGTTTTTCCTACTCCACCTTTACCTGATGTAATAACTATAACTTCTCCCATACTTCCTCCATTTAGGTTTAACTTTTAAAAACATTTATATACTATATGTTATATGTTTTTATTCTGTTTAATTATTTTCTTTATTATTTTTGTTTATTTTATCGTCTCATTTGTTTATGCTTTTATTTTATGTCTATTTTTTTAATTTTTGCCTTTAATTATTTAATTACTTAATATATTTAAATTAATATTAAAAACAAATTACAATTCTTCTTTGGATTATATCATAATATATACTATAAATAAAATATATTATGAATAAAAAAACAAAAAAGAAGCATAAGCTTCTTTTAGTAATTAATTAACTTAAATTAACTAACAATAATATATTTTGTGCACAATATATTATAAATTATATTTTTCTCTAAATTTGTCTGCTCTTCCACCTCTTGTAGTCTTCTTTTGATTTTTAGACCAGTAAGGATGACAATTTGAGCAAACATCTACTTTCATTCCATCTTTTACTGATGCTGTTTCAAACTTTGCTCCACATGATGCACAAGTTATTACAGTATCTTTAAATTCTGGTTGTATATTCTTGTTCATATTCGTTTCCTTTCTGTATATTACACTTTGTATATGTAACTACATTAAATATTTTAACACAGCATTTGATTTTTTTCAATACTATTTTAAACACATTTATTCTTCATTAAAAGTAGTTGGAACATATTTCTTTTTTTCATTATCATATTCAACTATTACTTCTTTATTTTTATTTTCACTTTTTTTTATTTGTTTTAATTCTTCTTCATTAAAAGTTTCATTAGTTAATGCAGAGTTTATTTGTTTATCATATAATCTAACCCTTATAATCTTCACAAAC
>CAUPPN010000015.1:0-14222 GCA_963513115.1 uncultured Eubacteriales bacterium
CCGTTTTTATACGGCTTATAATGATCGGGAAATCCGTTCACAATAAGTAACCGCTTTTCGCATTACATTCATTTATTGATTACATATAATCATCATTCAAATAATTTTAAAGAATATGGCCACTCTTTCTTTTAATTATTTTAATTTTACCAAAGAGAAATATCTCCAATTATAAGTCAAAAAGGTACAGCATGTAAATATAGACCAACTTGTTCTCAGTATGCAATAGAAGCAATTGAAAAACATGGATCTATAAAGGGGACTTTTATGGCAGTATGGAGAATAATAAGATGTAATCCTTTTTCAAAGGGTGGTTACGATCCAGTGAAATGAGGAAAATATGGCGTCAATTTTTGAATTTTTTGCAAGAGTACTAGGTTATGTACTTAATTGGTTATACTTACTTACAAACAATTATGGATTTGCGATATTACTTTTAACAATATTAATTGCACTAGTTATGATACCAGTAGATATTAAAAATAGAAGAATAAATAAGCAAAGCGCAAAACTTAGTAAAATACAAAAAGAAATAGAAGAAAAGTACAAAGGTAATAGAGAAAAAATAAATAGTGAAATGATGAAAGAAATGCAAAAGCAAGGAATAAATCCTTTAGCTTCATGCTCAGGATGTTTAATTTCATTATTGCAACTATTTATAATGATATCAATATTCTACTTAGTTGGAAGCCCACTTACATATGTTAAGAAATTACCGAAAGAAGATATCAATAAATATTATATAGAAGCTGTTGAGAAAACATATAGTGAAAAATATGGTGAAAGTATTGATTTAAACAAATTAAAAGAAGAAACATCTAACAAGGATAATGTACAAGAAGAATCTAAAGAAGGAAAAAGCCAAGAAAATAAAGAAGAACAAACTAAAGAGGCTTCAAATGAAGAAAAATTAAAAAGAGTTAAAGAAATAGAAAGTAAGTTTGGAGCAAATGGAAGAGAAATGTTTATTATCCGTAAATTAGATAATGAGAAAGTTAAAATGAATTTAGATTTCTTGGGAATTGATTTATCTAAAACACCAAGAGATACTGTATCAAACATAAAAGAAGCCTTTAGTAAAAATGGAATAATAGTTTTAATTATACCAATAGGTTATATTATACTTTCATTTATAAATGTAGGAATAATGCAAAAAAGATTAGAAGAACAAACTAAAGAAGCTAAAGAAGAAGTAAATACAGATAATACAATGAAATCTAAATATAAAAGTGATCTTTCAGAAGATAGTGAGAAATTAAATCAAGAAGATATGCAAGATATAATGATGTCTAGCAATAAAACAATGAGATATATAATGCCAGTTATGATATTTAGTATAACAATGATAACACCAATAGCAATAGCACTATATTGGTTACTAAGCACAGCTTTTGATATGATTAAAAATAAAGTTGTAGATGATGTAATTGAAAAAGAAAATAAAGAAGAAAAGGTGTAATGCTATGGATGAAAAATATGAATTTAATGGAATAACAAAGGAAGATGCAATAAGAAAAGCAGAAGAAGAGTTAAAACTTGATAAAGAAGCTTTAGATGTTGTAGTAAAAGACACATCAAAAGGCAAAACAATGTTTAGTATACTTGATACATCAAGAGTAACAATAGAAGTTACGGTAAAAAAAGATAAAGTAAGAAATAATAGATTTAAAAAAGAAAATGTTGAAAAAGCTAAAGAAAATTTAAAAAAGTTTTTGGATAATCTTAAGAAAATATATTCTGAAGATAAATTTGAATACGATATTTATGAAGATGGAAGAAAAATATATGTAAGTATAGATAATACTAAAAATGCTATTTGGATTGGATATAAAGGAAAAATTTTAGAATCAATGCAAAAGGTGTTACAAGAAATTGGTACAAACGATTTTAATTCTAATATAAGAGTATATTTAAATATAGGTAATTACAAAGAAGAAAGAAAAAGACAATTATATAAAATAGCTGATAATGCTATAAAATCAGTTAATAATAAAAAAGAAGAAGAAGATTTGAAACCAATGAATTCATATGAAAGAAAATTAATACATGATTATCTTAATGAATTAGGATATGAAACATACAGTGTAGGCGAAGAACCTAATAGGCATATAAGGGTAAAACCTAATAATCAGTAAAATTAACAGATGGCAAAGCAATTATATAGCTTTGCCATATTTTATCAGAAGGAGAAAATATGGATACAATTGCAGCAATATCAACAGCACCTGGAATGGGTGGAATTGGTATAGTTAGAATAAGTGGAGATAAGGCATTTGAAATACTTCTTAAAATTTTTAAATCTAGTAAGGTAAAAAAAATAGAGGATATAGTTGCAAATACCATAATCTATGGTCACATATATGATAAAGATGAAGTTATAGATGAAGTGATGGTATCATTTTTTAAAAATCCACATAGTTACACAAGGGAAGATATATGTGAAATAAATACACATGGTGGAACTATTGTAATGAAAAAAATATTACAGTTAGTTATTGATAATGGCGCAAGAATGGCTGAAAGTGGTGAGTTTACTAAAAGAGCTTTCTTAAATGGAAGAATCGATCTTACACAAGTTGAATCAATTTCAAGTATTTTAACTGCCAAAAGTGAATCAGAGCTTAAAATATCAAATGAATTATTAAAAGGAAGACTTTTAGATAAGGTTAAAAAAGTTAAAGCTAAATTGATGGATGTACTTATGCATATTGAAGTATCAATAGATTATCCAGAGTATGATACAGATGAAAAAACAAAAGAAGAAATAGGTGAAGCAATAGACTTTGCTAAAAAAGAAATATTTTCTCTTGAAAATAATTTTGACATAGGCAAAAAAATAAAAGATGGTATCAATGTATCAATAATTGGAAGACCTAATGCTGGTAAGTCATCGCTTTTAAATATGATATTAGATGATGAAAGAGCAATAGTTACCGATATCGAAGGAACAACAAGAGATAGTATTGAAGAAACAATAAATATAGATGGATTTCCAATTAACATAATTGATACTGCAGGAATTAGAAAAACTGATGAAATAGTTGAAAAAATAGGAATAGATAGAGCAATTAAAATTGCAAATGACAGTGATGTAGTAATTGCAATAATTGATGTATCAAGGCAGTTAAATGAAGACGATAAGATGATTTTGGATCTAGCATCTAAAAAAGATAGTATTATAATTTTAAATAAGATGGATCTTGAAAAGAAAGTAGATATAGAAAAAATAGAAAAAGAATTTGATGATATAATTAAAGTTTCAATATTAAATAATGAAGGACTAGATGAAATAATTGACATGTTAAGAAAAAGAGTAAATAAAGTAAAAGAAACTAAAACAAATGATATTATAATAATTCACGAAAGACAAAAAGAAATAATAAAAGAAACTATAAAAGAGATTGAAGAAACAGAAAAGCAATTTGAAATATTACCTGTTGATATGCTTTCAGAATATATAACAGGGATAATTTCTAAACTAAATGAATTAACAGGAGAAGATGTTAGAGAAGAACTATTAAGTGAAATCTTTTCTAATTTCTGCTTAGGAAAATAGCAAAGAAGGTAATTATGTATAATTTAGGGAAATATGATGTAGCAGTAATAGGAGCAGGACATGCTGGAATAGAGGCAGCACTTGCTTCAGCACGCCTTGGAAAAAAGACATTAATATTTAGTATAAGCTTAGAGTGCATAGGTAATATGCCATGTAACCCAAGCTTAGGTGGTCCTTCTAAAGGACATTTAATTAGAGAAATAGATGCTTTAGGCGGTGAAATAGGGAAAGCTGCAGATAAGAATGCAATATCTATTAGGATGTTAAATGAATCAAAAGGACCTGCAGTACAATCACTTAGAGCACAAATAGATAGAAAAAGATATCAAGAATACATGAAATATGTTTTAGAAAATGAAGAAAATATATATCTTAAACAAGCAGAGATTGTTGACATAATTATAGAAAACAATAAGGTAAAGGGAGTAGTTACAAGCCTTGGTGGAGTATACGATGTAGACTCTGTAATTATGGCAACAGGTACATATTTAAAAGGTAAAATATATATAGGGGATAATGTTATAGAATCAGGACCAGATGGTGTTGCACCAGCAAATATGTTATCTCAAAAATTAAAAGATTTAGGAATAGCAATACAAAGATTTAAAACAGGTACACCTGCTAGAGTTAATGCAAGAAGCATAGATTATAGTAAAACAGAGAAACAAGCAAATAGCGATAATATTATGCCTTTTTCATTTGAAACAAAAAATCCTATTGAAAACAAGATATTCTGTTATCTTTCACATACAAATAGTAAAACACATGAAGTAATAAATAGAAATTTGGATAAATCTCCATTATATTCAGGAAACATTGAAGGAGTTGGTCCAAGATATTGCCCTTCAATAGAGGACAAAGTTGTAAGATTTAAAGATAAGGAAAGACATCAACTATTCTTAGAGCCTATGGGCCTTTATACAAATGAAGTATATGTACAAGGAATGAGCTCATCTCTTCCAGAAGAAGTACAAATAGAATTCTATAAGACTATTGCAGGGCTTGAAAATGCAGAATTTACCAGACCAGCATATGCAATTGAATATGATTGCTTAGAGCCATACGAATTAAAATCAAGTTTGGAGCTTAAAAAAGTAGAAGGATTATATGGAGCAGGTCAAATAAATGGAACTTCAGGGTATGAAGAAGCAGCAGCACAAGGAATTATTGCAGGAATTAATGCAGCAAGAAAGTTAGACGGAAAAGATCCAATAATATTATCTAGAAGTGATGCATATATTGGTGTTTTAATAGATGATATTGTAACTAAAAGTACTAAAGAACCATATAGAATGCTTACATCAAGAGCAGAATATAGATTGCTTTTAAGACAGGATAATGCAGACTATAGGTTAACAGAACTAGGTCATGAAATCGGATTGATATCTGAAGAAAGATATAATAAGTTTAAAGAAAAATGGAATCATATAAATAAAGAAATAGAAAAATTAAAGGTATCAAAAATTGTAGCAAATGAGAAGGTAAATGAATACTTAGTAAGTAAAAACACTACTAGTATTACACATAATCAATATGCATATGATATGCTTAAAAGAACAGAATTAAACTATGATGATATAATAACTCTTATTAAATTATCTAAAAAAGAAAATGATATAGATGAAAACAAAGAAAAAGAAGAAGATATAGAAAAAACCAAATTAACTCAATTAGAAAAAAGTGAAGTAGAAATCATAGTTAAATTTGATGGATATATTAAAATGCAGGAAAAGCAAGTAGAAAGAGCAAAGAAGATGGAAAAAAAGAAGATTCCAGAAAATTTTAACTATGATAATATGCAAGGAATCAGACTTGAAGCAAAAGAAAAATTAAAAAAATATCTTCCAGAAAATATTGCACAAGCTTCAAGAATATCAGGAATTTCACCTGCAGATATTTCTGTACTACTATTATATTTAGAAACATATAATAGAAAAAAGGACTAATAAGTGCTTAAAAGGTATAGGAAATAAGGACGAAGCGAAAAGAAGATAAAGTAGATAAAATAAAATACATATAAAAGGAAAAATAAAGGAAAATGGAATATAGTGATTTTGAAAAGAAACTAGAAGAGAATTTAATAAAATATGACATACCATATGATAAAAAAACTATAAAAGAAGATTCTAAAAAATTATATGAATATATGGAATATATACTAAAAACAAATGAATATATTAACTTAACTGCTATTAAAGATTCAGAAACTTTTTTCAAAAAACATATAATTGATTCACTATATATTTTGAAGTATATAGATGGAATTTTTGGAATCAAAAAAGATAGAAATATATCATTTTTAGATATAGGTACAGGTGGCGGATTTCCGCTTGTCCCTATATATATAATGAAAAATTATAACTCATTTGGCCTAGATAGTGTACTTAAAAAATTAAAAGTTATAGCAGACAAAGAAGATATAAATATTATACATGGTAGAGCAGAAATATTAGCACATGATGAAAAATATAGAGAAAAGTTTGACTTAGTTACATCAAGAGCATTATCTTCTATAAAAAATGTTATAGAATATTCTAGTGGATTTGTTAAATGTGGAAAATACGCAATCCTTATGAGAGGTAAAAAAGAAGAGATAGATAAGGAAATAGAAGATACTATTAAGAAGTGTTCATTTGAATTAGTTAAACAAGAAGAGTATGAATTATTTGATGAATCAAGATCTGTAGTAATATTAAAAAAAGTAAATAAATTAAATAATAACCTTCCTAATAAAAATTCTAAACATTACAAATCAAAAGTTATTAAATAATATATAATTTTAGATATTATTTAGAATATAAATAATAATAAATATATATTTAATAAATAATGAATTGACTAAACTTAAAAATTATATAATAATATATATATAATATAAATGGAGGCAATAAGATATGGCAAAAGTTATAGCAGTTACAAATCAAAAAGGTGGAGTAGGTAAAACTACTACAACAGTTAATCTATCTGCAATACTTGCAGAAAAAGGATATAAGACAATTATAATTGATTCTGACCCACAAGGTAATTCTACAAGTAGCTTAGGTATAAATAAAAAACTAGAAACATCATTATATGATGTATTAATTGATGAAGATATAAAAATAAAAGATACTTTGAAGAAAACAGATATATATAATCTTGAAATATGCCCTTCAAATATAAACCTTGCAGGAGCTGAAGTAGAGTTGGTTTCTTTAATGTCTAGAGAACAAAGACTAAGAAATCAATTGGATACAATAAGAGATGAATATGACTACATATTAATAGATTGCCCACCATCACTTGGATTAATAACATTAAATGCACTAACTGCTGCAGATTCTGTATTAATACCAATACAATGTGAATATTTTGCACTTGAAGGATTAGCACAATTATCTAGTACTATTAATTTAGTTAAAAAGCATTTAAATAGAAAATTAGAGTTAGAAGGTGCAATTCTTACAATGTATGACTCAAGAACAAATCTTTCAAATAGTGTAGTAAATGAAGTAAAAGAATATTTCAAAGGAAATGTATTTAAAACAGCAATACCAAGAAATGTTAAATTGAGTGAAGCTCCAAGTTATGGTATGCCAATAAATACATATGATGCAAAATCTAGTGGAGCACAAGCATACTATAAATTAGCAGATGAATTAGTAGAAAAACAAAATACAAAAGAATAGGGAGGAAAATATGTCAAAACCAAGAAAAGGTTTAGGAAAAGGCATAAATGCACTTTTTACAGATGAACTTGAAATTAACCAAATGAATGAAGCTTCAAAAGAAGTAGAAAAAGAAAATAAGAAGGTTGTTGAAACAGATAATATTGATGAAGTAGAAAAAGATGATTACAGCATGAAAAAGATTGAAGATATAAAAGTAATAGATATAGAACCAAATCCAAATCAAGCTAGAAAAACTTTTAATGAGGAAAAATTAAATCAATTAGCAGAATCTATAGAAAAGTTTGGTATACTTCAACCAGTAATACTTACTAAAAAAGATAATTATTATGAAATAGTTGCTGGTGAAAGAAGATGGAGAGCTGCTAAAATTGCAGGACTTAAAACAATTCCTTCAATAGTTAGAAAAGATAATACAAATGATAATCAAAAGATATCATTGATAGAAAATCTTCAAAGAGAGAATTTAAATCCAGTCGAAAGAGCTAGAGGATATAGACAAATAATTGATGATTTTGATTATAATATAACAGAAGTTGCAAGAGCAGTAAGTAAAGATAGATCATCTGTAAGTACTTCACTAGATGTATTAAGTTTAGATGAAAAGGTATTAGACTATGTTGAAAAAAATGGTGCCACAGAAAAGCAATGTTTGGAACTTTTAAGAATAGAAGATCCAGAATTACAGTATGAAGTAGCAGTGTTTATGTTAGAAGATGGAATATCTGCTAGTGAAGCAAGAAGAAGATTAAATGCAGTAACTAGAAAGCCTAAGAAAAAAGAAGATATATTTTTACCAATATTTAAAGAAGTTGAAGATGAATTTAGTTCATGCTTTGGAACAAAAGTGAAACTAAAAACAACAAATAAGAATGCAAGCAAGGGACAAATAATACTTAAGTATAATTCAAATGAAGATTTAGAAAGAATTTTAAATACAATTAAAGAGTTCAATTAAAAAAGACTATAAAAAGAAGGTTAAATATTGACAAAAGGAGAATGTTTTGTTAATATTTAACTTATGGAGAGTTACCCAAGAGGCTGAAGGGGCGGGTTTGCTAAACCTGTAGGGTGGAATTTATCTGCCGCGAGAGTTCGAATCTCTCACTCTCCGCCAAGACCTAATGGTCTTTTTTTTATACCAAAACTATATATGAATTGATAATAGTAAGAAGAAAGTATAAAATTAAATCGAGTAAATATTAAAATTTTATATTAATAGAGGAATATATGGATTATATGGAGTGTTTAGACAGTATAGATAATTACAGAAATGAGGACAATATAAAAAGAGGCCATGTTTATTTAATAGACATAGTAAGTGAAGAACAGAAAAAAAGAATTTATAATGAATATGAAAAAGTTAAGGATATTAGACATTATAGTGAACTAGGGAGTGTAAAAATAAATTTTAAACAATTTAAACCTATTATGAAAAAACAAGTTAGAAAAATACTAACACATTATGGATTTAAAATTAAAAATGACATAGCTTATAATTCTGGATTAGTATTTGGAACAAGGTATTTAAATTTAAATCCGATAAGAAAGGGGTTGTATATAAACGAGATATTCTTCCTTAAATTTCTAGATGGTAAGCCATTAGATTTTAATTTTTCAGCTTATTGGATATTTAATTATTGTATTTTAGATAAAGAACTTATATATAGGCTATTCTATATACAGATATTTAAAATTAAATAAAAATACTGAATTAAAAGAAATTTTAAAAAAGAACAATATAAAGTTCAAATCAAATACTAATAAAGATGAACTTATAAATTTGATAATTAATAATAATATTATAAACGAATCGGAAGTCGTACCTACATATTATATTACTGAGGAAGGTAAAAATATAATAAAAGAGTGTGAAGTATATTTTATAAATAAAAAAATAGAGTATCCGATTCTAGAGACAGATCTCTATATAAATAATGATATGTACTATTGGTTATATAAGTATAAAGAGGAATATATAGAAAAAGAAATCTGGGGATATTTAAGAAATATATATTTTGCATTTTCAAGACTAAAAGATGAAAATGAAAAGATATTTTTGTTTAATAGTTTTATTATAGATACTAGTGGATTAGAAAATTCATCTTATTGTACTCCTGGCCAAATAGTAATATATAATATGTACAAAAATGAGTTTCATGATGTAGAAAAATTGCTAGATTATTCTATATATGATGAATTGCCTTTTCATTATTTAACTAAAGAAGAAATAGTTCAAATAGTTGAGAAAATAAATGAAATTCCAAAAATAAAAAAGACTACAACATAGTGTAGTCTTTTACTATGGCGGAGAGGGTGGGATTCGAACCCACGATAGCGCGGAACGCTATGCCAATTTTCAAGACTGGTGCCTTCAACCACTCGGCCACCTCTCCGTAACATAATTAAATATATCAAAAAAGCAAAATAAAGTCAATACCTTCAATGAAAAAAACTCTTACAAAAAGTAAGAGTTTTTAAAATAACTAAAATGTTGGGAAAGCGACATAGGTATTATCTAATGTCTTGATCCTATAAAGTCCTGTTTTGTATTCTGCCTTAACAATCTCAGTATCAAGAATGTTAACACATCTAAAGGTATTACCTTCAAATATTATTCTTCTACAAGATAGTTGTTTTCCTTCTACAGGCACATCATTAATGAGAGCAAAATGCACATTACCTTCAGGCTTATCTATAACTTTAGTTATATAATAACTGAAACGGGTATACACAATATATATACCTTCTGTCCACTTTTTAACTTTCATTACTTCAGATGTAGTGACCTTATCTAGGAATATTTTACCATATTGGTCTTTTTTAAAGGCCATAACCTTAAATTTTTCACCAACTATTGGCAAATTAAAAGATATACCCATGTAAGACGTTTTTGGTTCTACTACTACACTATTTCCATCATACTTTTCAACTACTTTTGTCATTTTAATATCCTCCAAAAATTTTTTTATATTCTAGTATGTATTTAAGCAAAATGAGAATAAATATATACTGTACTTATATTATATAATTTTTAAATATTTATGTCAACTATATTAATTTTGTATTACATTATATAAGTAAATTATGTGTTGAAAAACCAATACTCAAATGATATATTAAATCTAGATTAAAACATGGAGTAAATATGGATAAATATATAATAAAAGGCCCTACTAAACTAGAAGGGGAAGTAAAAATAAGTGGAGCTAAAAATGCAGCGCTTGCAATAGTTCCAGCTTGTATCTTAATAGATGGAGTGTGTACATTAGAAAATATTCCTAACATTAGTGATATTAGAAAATACTATACAATACTTGAAGAACTTGGCGCTAAAGTTGAATTAATTAATGAAAATAAAGTGAAAATAGATACAAGGAATATTAAAAGTGAAGTTGCACTATCAGATAATGTAAAAGCATTTAGAGCTTCATACTATTTAATTGGCGCTTTATTATCTAAATTTAAATATGCAAAAGTTGCAATGCCAGGAGGATGCAAGATAGGTAAAAGACCTATAGACATGCATTTAAAAGCATTTGAGGATTTAGGAGCAGAAGTTGTATATACTAAAGAATATGTAGAAGCTAAGGCAGATAAGTTAGTAGGAACTGAGATAGTAATGAAAAAAGTTTCAGTAGGTGCAACTATGAATACAATACTTGCATCAATATATGCAGAAGGAAAAACTATAATTAGAAATGCTGCGGAAGAGCCACATGTAGTGGATTTATGCAATTTTCTAAATAAGGCTGGAGCTAAAATAACAGGAATGGGAAGTAAAACTATTGAAATAGAAGGAATAACAGAACTTCAAGGTGACATAACATATTCTATTGTTCCTGATCAAATAGAAGCATCAACATTTATAATAGCAGCTGTAGCAACAAATGGAAATGTAAAAGTTTCAAATTGTATACCTGAAGATCAAAAAGTACTTATTGATACTTTAAAAGATATGGGAGCTAATGTAGAAATTGGTGATACCTTTGTAAAAGTTAAAAGTATAAATGATAAAATTAAAGGAACAGATGTTGAAACAATGCCACACCCAGGATTTGCAACAGATATTCAATCACAATTTGGAGTTTTACTTAGTGTAGCAGAAGGTGAAGGAAGTATAACAGAAAAAATCTGGGAAGGTAGATTTAAATATATTGATGAACTTAATAAAATGGGTGTAAAGGCAAATATTGTTAATCAAACAGCACACTTTGAAGGCAATTCTAAGCTACATGGTGCAGAAGTTATAGCACCAGATTTAAGAGCCGGAGCTGCATTGATAATAGCAGGAAATATCGCTGAAGGAACTACAGAAGTGACAGAAATACAACATATTGATAGGGGATATGAAAAGCTAGATCAAAAATTTAGAAACCTAGGATCAAATATAGAAAGAGTGGAGTCAAATGATTAAATTTTGCTCATTATATAGTGGCAGTTCTGGGAATTCATATTTTCTTGAAATTGACGGAGTAAAAACTTTAGTGGATTCAGGTAAAAGTGGTAAAAAAATAATTGAAGGATTAAATAATATAGGTGAAGATATTAAGAATATTGAAGCAATTATTGTTACACACGAGCATAAAGATCATGTACAATCACTTAAAATGTTATCAAAAAAATATGATATAAAAATAGTTATAAGTGAAGGCACATATATAATGATGGAAGAACAACTGAATAATATAGAAAAAGAAAATATAATAACTTTTAAAACAGGTAGCAAGTTTAAATTTAAAAATATAGATATCAAGAGCATAAAAATACCACATGATGCAGCAGATCCATCAGCATTTTCATTTTTTGACTGTGAAAACAAAAAGATAACTATTGCTACAGATATAGGAAATTATAATGATTATATATTAGAAAATATTAAAGGTAGTGATATACTACTTTTAGAATCTAATTATGAAGAAAATATATTAAGAGTATCAAGATATCCATATTATTTAAAACAAAGAATAGCAGGCCCTTATGGACACTTATCAAATAATAAGACAAAAGAAATTGTAGAGATGCTTTTAGATACAAATATTAAGCAAATAATATTAGGGCATTTAAGCAAAGAAAATAATACTGAATATATTGCATATGACAATATATATAATGTATTAAAAAGTGCAAAAAAACATAAAAAAATAGGTTTAGAAGTTGCAAAAAGAGAAGAACAGAGTAATATGTATATACTTAAAAATAATAAATTAGAAATTAAGTATAACTATGACACAGAAAATATAATAAAAGCATGTAATTAAAAAAGAGTACTTTATATTGTACTCTTTTTTGTTATTATTATAACAATAAATATTAAATTTAGAATTTATTATTCATATATTTTATTTCTTTTGAAATTGTAGTTTTTATCTGATGTTATTCTTTTAAATCCTTCATCTAATGAATTTCTTACTTTTTCTTTTTCTTCTTCTGTCATTTTTCTTTCTTTTGCATTATGACCTGGTGTAGTGTATTCATGTACATACTGTATCATGCCATTTTTAATAAAAAATACTTTTGGCACAACAATTTTTTTTATATCATTATTTTTTATGTTGTAATAATCACCAATATATTTTTTTAATTCTTCTAGTTTATCTTCATATTTTTTATCAGATTTAGCTTGTTCTATAGATGTATCCCAAATAAAAATATTGTAGTTATATTTATTAACTTCTACAAGTTCTGGAATAAGTTCTTCACACCATGGACAATAAGGAAATCCTACATATAATATAAAAGTTGAATTTTTTTCAAAAAGATCTTTTAATTCATTAAAAGATAAGTTATAAAAATTTTTAGATTCTACATTATATTTAGATTTTAAATCATAATTTTCAATATCTTTAATATTTTCAATATTATCTTTTAAATAATTGTTATTATTTTTTTTATTTTTGCTATTAATATAACTGTATTTTATATTATTTTCTATATCCTTAATATTTTCTTCATATTTTATTGTAAATAAAGCGACAACAGTTATTATAATTAGTGCAACTACGATTTTATATACTTTTTTCATAAACACCTACCTAGATTATTATATTTTATTATATACCTAATATTTTTAATATTCACTATTTTTGTAACTAATTAGTCATTTGTGAATAATTTGTAAATATTATTTTTTGGAACATTCAAGTCCTTTGCAACTTGTTTTATTGCATCTTTTTTAGAATAACCTTTTAATATATAGTATTCAAAATGCTCTTTTAAATCAAGGTCCTTAAAATTTAAAATATCATCTGATTTTTTATCAATTACTAAAACAAATTCACCCTTTTCTTTGAAATTGTTAATTAATTCGCTTGCTTTGCCTCTAATAGTTTCTTCGAAAATTTTAGTCATTTCCCTAGAAATAGACACCCTTCTTTTTGAATCTATCTTAGATATAATATCAAGTGTTTCATTAATTCTATTAGGAGATTCATAAATAATAACTGGCATGTTGTAGTTTAATATTGTCTTTAATTCTGATTCTTTTTTACTTTTTTTCGTATTTAAAAATCCATAAAACATAAAGTGAGTTGTGTCAAAACCAGAATTTACCATTGCAGTAATTGAAGCGCTAGCACCAGGAATTGTTACTATATCTATATTATTTTCTATAAGATAAGATATCAAAATGTTTCCAGGATCAGATATTCCTGGCATCCCAGCATCAGAAATTAAAGCTATATTTTTACCACTTAAAATATCAGATAATACCTTATCTTTTTTTTGATTTTCAACTTCTTTGTAATAACTAATTAATTTTGTTTTAATATTAAATTTATTTAAAAATAGTATACTATGTCTAGTATCTTCACACAAAATATAGTCTACCTCATTTAATATTTTTATACTTCTATATGTTGCATCTTCTAGATTCCCTATTGGTGATGGTACAACATATAATTTCCCTATTTTATTATATTCATTATTATTCATTTTAAATTCCTTTTACTGCTTCTTTTAATTTTTCTTTTCTTCTTTCTTTTCTTCTTTCTTTTCTT
>CAUPPN010000016.1:0-13947 GCA_963513115.1 uncultured Eubacteriales bacterium
ATTTGTTTTTGCATTTTTATTTGCATCAATTTCTACTTCAAGATCTTCTATTTCAGAACTAATTTTCTTTGTTTCTTTTTCTATATTTGAAATATCTTCTTCAAATTTAACAATCTTATCATAGTATTTTTTAAGAACTAAATCATTTTCACTAAATGTTGCATTTCTTTTATTTAATTCTTCTTCTAAATCTTTTTTAAACTCATCTTCAGTCTTACCATTAGTATACCTTTTAATTTGATCTTTACTATTATCAAGTTGTTCCTTTTTATTTGCTATTTTTTCTTCTTGTTCTTTTTGTTCTTTTCTAGATATTTCATCTATTTTTTGTTTAAATATATTTTCATCTTTAACATCACCTTGCTCTGAAAATAGGATATCTTTTTCTTCTTCTAACTTTTCTTTTAAATCATCACTTAAATCTTCAAAGCTTGTAGCTTTTTTATCTTCTTCATATTTTTTTTCATAATTACCATCATCATATTCTTTTTGCATCTTATTTAATGTTTTTTCTTGCATATCTTTAATCTCAATTAAAGATTTTTTATATTCTGGATGATTTATTAAAATATTATAGTATTTATCTATATCTTTTCTTTCTTTTTCATCATAACCTTCAATAGCTTTTTTTGCTTCAGATTTTTTTTCTAATTGCTCTTTTACTTTTTCCATTTCATTTATTTTTTTAGCTATTTTCCTTTTTTCTCTCTTACGTTGTATTTCCTCAGTTATAATCTTATTTGCTTTCAGCTTTGATTCATTATATTTTTTCTTTTCTTCATCATTT
Source organism: uncultured Eubacteriales bacterium (assembly GCA_963513115.1). GTDB lineage: Bacteria > Bacillota > Clostridia > TANB77 > CAG-508 > JABCPO02. The sequence goes on from CAUPPN010000016.1 coordinate 788, forward strand.
AAAGAACTTATATCCTTATCTTTTAGCTCATTATACTTATCAAAGGCTTCTCTTTCTTTGTCACTATATTCTTCTAATTTTGCTTCATTTGATTTTTCTAATTCTTTTTTAGAATCATTTAATTCATGAATTTTTTCTTCAAGTTCTTTAATTACACCTTCTATCTTTTCTAAATCATCTGAAATAATGTCATCTTTTTCAATGCCATCTATTTCATAATCACCTAAAGCTTCATCATATTTTGTTAAATTATCTTTTGCTTCAAAATAATCCACATTAGTCTTATCTTTAAACTTCTCACTAAGAATATTTACTAATCTTTTTAATTTTTCATATTCTACTCTTGATTTAGTTTTATTTTCCATCATATTCTCCTTTATTTGAGTTTTCATCTTCATCAAAATCTATTAGTATATCCATGTTATCTTCTGTATTATTTTGAAAATTATCATTATTATATTCAGTTCTATATTTTAATAATTCTTGCATCTCACTAATTCTTCTTTTTATATCTTGTATATTATCACCAAGTTTTTCTGCTCTTTTTTCAACATTATTTATTCCTGTTATTAAATCAGATGCTTTAACATTATTATTTGATTCTTCTTTTTTTATTTTCTCATTATTTATTTGTTCTTTATTTTCTTTTATATCATTTTCATTATTCATAATATTATCTACCATTTGTATCATATATCCCTCTTAATAATATAGTATTTTGCTTTTACTAAATTATATTTTAAATTATATTTTATTTTTAATCTTTTTATTTATATAATATTTACTTCTTTAATATTATTAAATAACAAATATTTTTTATATAATTGTAACTATATTTTTTAAAATATATATATATTATATCATATTATGTAACAGCTTTAAATATTTTATTGCAATTTATTATGTAAATTAGTGCTTTTAATCATTTTATTCTACTATTTCCTTTTTAATATAAAAATCACAACTGTATAGTTGTGATAATTTATTTAACTTTATTTAATTTAATTTAATTTATTTTCTTTTATTTCATTCTATTTTTTTCATTTCTTTGTATCTTTTAATCTTCATAGTTGTTGTCTTAATAAGCGGTTCTTTAGTTAAATGTATCTCTTTAATATACTTATATACTGGTTGCTTCTTGTTTAATTTCTTAACTTCATTCCATAAGTCATTATATATTTCTTTTTCACTTTTTCCTTCAAAGTATTTTTCATTATATACGATTTTTGCTTCTAACTTTTTTTCACCGCCTGTTTTTTCTTCTCTAGCAAAAACCATTGATTCTTCTACTCCATCCATTTTGTTTATTAATTCTTCTGTTTCTTCTGGAAATATATTCTTACCATTATTTAGTATTATTACACTCTTTTTTCTACCTGCAATATATATATATCCTTCTTCATCATAATATCCTAAATCTCCAGTTTTTAAGAATCCATCATTAGTGAATGCTTCCTTATTCTTTTCTTCATCATTATAATATCCTAGCATTACCATATCACCTTTTACCTGTATTTCACCTATACCTGTTTCATCAATATCTGCTATTCTAACATCTGCAGAAGATAATGCTCTTCCAATACTTCCTGGCTTTGTATACTTATCATATGATGTAATAATTACTGGTGATGTTTCAGTTAATCCATAACCTTGATATGTGTTGATTCCTAAATTATTATATCCTTTTTGTACCTCTGCCGCTAGTGGTGCACCTCCAATAACTAATAATCTTAATCTACCACCTAGTCCTTCTAATACACTTTTAAATATTCTCTTTCTTTGGTCAATACCAAATTTTAAAAGAGCATTGCTTACACTAATTGCTTTTTTGTATCTCTTGTATTTACCCATTTTTTTAATTTGCTTAATTAATCCCTTATGTATGGCTTCAAATAATGCAGGTACTGCTATCATTACAGTAACACCATATTCTTTCATATTATCTGCAATATGTCTTAATCCATCCATAAAAGTAATTGTTCCACCTGCTACAACAAAATATTTGTATCCTGTTGTTCCCTCAAAAGTATGGTGAAGTGGTAACACTGTAAGTATTACATCACCTGGTTTAATATCATATACACATGATATATCATATATAACAGTACATACATTTTTATGTGATGTCATAACTGCCTTAGAGTTTGATGTAGTTGCAGATGTAAAAGTAAGTTCTACCATTGCATCAGGGTCTATTTCTAATTCTTTGTATTTAGTAATTTGCTCTACATCATTTTCATTTTCTTTAATTAAATTTCTCATAGATATTATTTTTGGATATTTTTTAAGTAATTTTTCTCTTATACTTTCTTCTTTTTTTGTTGTATATCTATCTAATAATATTATATCAAAATCAAAGCCTTCTTCTTTTTTTGACTCAAGTAATGTTTCTGCTTTTGAAGTACTAGTAAAAATTGTATCAAGTTCCGCTCTTTTTATAATCTTAGAAACTTCTTCTTTTGGTAATCCTGCATCCATTGGTACTGCAACACCAAGTCCAAATATAATTGAGGCATGCGCTAAAACCCAGTCATAACTATTTTCTGAATATATTCCTATTTTCTTATCTTTTTTACCTAATTTTAAAAGTGATGCACCAACTACATTAATTTCTCTCATGTATTGTGACATTCTAATTTCTTCATATTTGCCTTCTGATTGTATCTTATCTTTAAGTTTGAAGGCTAAATGATCATTGTTTCTTTCAAGTGAATCTCTAAATGCTTCTCTTGTATCATTATATTTTTTACCTTCATATATCTTAGGTCCTTTTGGTATTATTTCTGATACCACTCCATTTGTTTTTGTTTTTTCTGTTATCATTTTCACCTCTTAACAACTAATTATTATTTTCAAATTAAGAATTATTATATATAAAAATTAGAAATTACGCAAATTATGTTTTGCATAGTTAATTTGCATTTTTTGCTTTTCATATTCTATTTAATTACTTCTAGTAATAAAATGTTTAATATTATTATCTTTAAGTTTTCCTTCTTTAATTTTTTTATCTAATTCTTCTACTATATTTTTTGGTCTAATATCATATTTTGATATATCATTTAAATCTATCCATTTAAATTTTAAATCATTAATATATCCATCTTCTTTTTCATATATCTGTTCTTCTTCTTTTTCTATCATATAATTTCCCTTTGGTTTTAGTATATAATATATAGAAATTTCATGAACTTTTTTATTGTTCTTTCTTTCAAAAAAATTTTCAGATAATGCAAATGTACTTACAATTTCTGTATCTAAATTAAACTCTTCTTTAATTTCTCTTATTACAGATTCCATACTTGTTTCATTAAATTCAACATGTCCTCCTGGAAACACATAATATCCCCTATTTCTAATATCTACAATTAATATCTTACCTTCGCATATTACAATTCCTGATGCCCTATATTTGAATTCTGATTTTTCATCTTCTATTTTTATATCCATTTATTTTAATTACTCCTAATTATTTTTAATTTAACATATTTTAAATTATACCATAATATATAATAATATATAACAAAATGCTTTAATATAATTTTGTAATTAATATATTAAAACATTAAATATATTAAAAAAATATATAAAAAAGTATGATTAGAATTAACTAACCATACTTTTAAATACATATATATTATTAATTTTAGATAACAGATTAGTTTTTTAATTGTTCCATAACTTCTTTTGCAAAGTCATCTTCTCTTTTTTCTAATCCTTCTCCTCTTTCATATCTATAGTAACTTATTACATTTGTATTGTTTTCTTTTAATATATCTTTTATTTTCTTACTACTATCTTTTACATATACTTGGTTAACTAGTGTAACTTCTTCATAGAATTTACCTAATCTACCTTCAGCTATCTTTTTAGCTATTTCTTCAGGTTTTCCTTCTTCTTTAGCTTGTTCTGCTAAAACTTCTTTTTCTTTTTCTACTCTTTCTGCTGGTATATCTTCTACGTCTCTGTATTCTGGATTTAATGCAGTTATTTGAAGGCATAATTCTTTTGCAACTTCTCTATTATCTCCTTCTACTTCTACTATAACTCCAATCTTACCATTAGCATGAATATATCCTTCTACAGTTCCTTCTGTTTCAATTCTTTCAAATCTTCTAATTGACATATTTTCACCAATTGTTGCTATTTTTTCTGTAAGTATAGCTTCAACTGTTTTTCCATCTTCATATTCTAATCCTTTTAGTTCTTCAACATTTTTAGGATTTTCATTTGCTACTATTTCTGCAAGTTTGTTTGCAAAAGTAACAAATTCTTCATTTTTAGCAACAAAGTCTGTTTCTGAATTAACTTCTATCATTGATGCTTTTTTATTATCTTCAGATACATAAACTGTAACTATTCCTTCTGATGCTATTCTGCTTGATTTTTTAGCTGCTTTAGTTATTCCTTTTTCTCTTAGATAATCTATTGCTTTATCTATATCACCTTCTGTTTCAACTAATGCATGTTTACAATCCATCATTCCTGCACCTGTTAAATCTCTTAATTCTTTAACTTGTTTTGCTTCTATTTTCATAAAGTATACCCTCCATATTATTTTTATTATTATATATTACTATATTATTATTTTAATTATTCTTCATCATCTGAAACTTCTTCAGTTTCTTCTTCTAATTCTTCTGCTTCGTCTTCTTCTACTAATTCTTCTTCATCATTTTCTTCTGATAATGTTTCTAATCCGTCAGCTCCTTGCTTTCCTTCAACTATTGCATTACCTAAAGTTTTTAAAATTAAAGCTATTGATCTAATTGCATCATCATTTCCTGGTATTACATAATCAATGTTTTCTGGATTACAGTTAGTATCTATTAAAGCTATTACTGGTATTCCTAGTTTTTTAGCTTCTTCTACTGCTATATCTTCTTTACCTGGGTCTACTACTATTATTGCTGCTGGAACTCTTTTCATTTCTTTTATTCCACCTAGATTTTTTTGTAGTTTTTCCATTTCTCTTTCAATTTGTATTACTTCTTTTTTAGGTAATAAATCAAATACTCCATCTTCTTTCATTGATTCATATTTTTTTAGTTTGAATATACTCTTTTTAATTGTACTAAAGTTTGTAAGCATTCCACCTAACCATCTGCTATTTACATAGTATGATCCAGTTTGTTCTGCAACTTCTTTTACTGCAGCTTCTGCTTGTTTTTTAGTTCCTACAAATAGTATATCTCCACCATTTTCAGATACTTCTCTTACAAAATCGTAAGCTTCGTCAACTAATTTACTTGTTTTTTGTAAATCAATTATATGTATTCCATTTCTTGCTTGGAATATGTATGGAGCCATTCTTGGGTTCCATCTTTTTGTTTGGTGACCAAAGTGTACACCTGCTTCTAATAATTCTTTCATATCAATTACTGACATGTTTCTACCTCCTAATATTTTAATAGTTACCTATTAATTGTTAATCTTCCACCTAATTTTACAATAAAAGGATTTCATAGGTTTTTATGACACTTCCTTCTATCTTTTTTAAGTGTGCTTATTTTAATTATATATTATGTTCTAATAATTAATTTTCAAGCACTATTATAATATTACAAAATGGTCTTTTTGTCAAATATACGCATTATGTAAAACCACCGATTGTCTAACTTAAAAATATTTTAATATATTTATTATTCATTATCTTTTGTACCTTTCTTTTTTTCAAAGTTTTGCGGTTACAACCGTAAAACTTTTATATAGTAAAAATACAAAAATAACAAAAATATAAAATTAATATAATCTTAACAACTAAAAAAGCACATGTATTTACATGCACTTTGCCTTAATTAACTAATATAGCTATTAATAATTGTTAATTGTAATTCTTATCAATATATTTTTCATACTTATCATATGTATCATACATAACAACACTTGCTGCATTTGATACATTAATGGAATTACACATTCCATTAATTGGTAAGTGTATTGTATTATCTGAAAGTTCTAAAAGTTCTTTAGATACTCCATCATATTCTCTTCCTAGTATTAAGCATATTGGAAATGAAGGCTTGTGTTTTCTATAATCAATACTGTCATTAGTTACTTCAACTGCTGTAATTTCAACGCCTTCTTTTTTAAGTTTTTTAATAACTTCTTTTGCATCTTCTACATACTCCCAAGGTACCCACTTTTCTGAACCTCTTGAGCTCCTTCTTATCTTGTAATTAGGTGGCACTATTGTATCACCACATATATATACTTTTTTAATTAGTAATGCATCAGATAGTCTTAATATTGTACCAATATTATGTGCTACCTTTAAGCTATTTAATAATATATATACTTCTATTCTTTCAATATTTTTAAATTCATCTCTTGATGCTTTAGTATCTCTTAATTCTTCTTTGCTTAACTGATGATTATCTAAAATATTTTCTTTACATTTTTCTTTTTCTTTATACTCTTCTTCTTTCATTTTATTAATTTTTTCTTCTTTCAAATTTATTGTATTACTATTTATCCACTATTATATTATCATATATTATTTTAGCTGTTTTCTTTGGATGTTCTGTATATATCATATGCTTATCACTATCTACTATTATCATTTTTTTCTTTTTAATATTCATTAAATCAAACGCTTCTTTTTCAAGTGCAAGTGGAAATATTGGGTCATCTTTTGCAAATATTGCAATTACTTCATCTTTGTCATTGTATTTAGTCAAGTTATTAGTGTTTAGTGTAATTAAAGATGTAACCATACACATAGGATATTTATCTATTCTTAGTGGGTCATCTGCATATTCTTCGTTTTCTTGTGGCTCTTCTATTTTTACATAATCATAGAATCCTATTTGTTTTGTTTTAAATATTTTTCCATATATTTTAATAAAAAATTTAATTACAGGTATTAGAATATTTGGCATATTATTTAGTCCTACTATTTCTTTTAATCCTTTTTGATTAGATACAATTACATTACCTAAAATATATTTAGATATATCTAATCCTTCACCTATAATTGTAGAAGCAAGTATTCCACCTTGGCTATGACCAAATAATACTATTTCTGTTCCATAATCTTCTAAGTTATCTTTTACAAAATTATATGTGTCTATTACATTTGCTTTTAAGTCAGACATTGTATAATCAAACTTTTCTCTAGATGACTTACCATGTCCTACAAAGTTTATACCTATTACTACAACATCATATTTAACCATTTCTTCTATGAAATCCCAATATGTAAATGGGTTTGCCATAGTTCCTGGTAAGAATATCATACATGGTTTAGTTTTTAGACTATTTTTCATTTCTTCATTATTATAGAAGATTGAAAGACATATCTTTTCACCCCTACTTCTAATATATGTATCTTCAAATATCATATTTCTTCCTTTCATATACTTTAATATATTATCATTATATATTTTTTTAAGCAATTATTGAACTATATACAATTGTGTATTTTTTATTAATTAAAAACATATAAAAATAGAAGCAATATTAGCTTCTACTTTATAATTTTAATTATATTTTATACTATTTATTAAGTTTAAACTCAAATGCTCTTTCATTACTTAATAATGAATCATAATATTTTAAAGTTAAATTTTCATCTCCTTTATTGATTTCAAAAGCCACTTCTCCTGTTTTTGTTCCACCTGCATTTAAGTCTCCACTATTTAAATCTTTATTTGTGTCATTTCCAAAGATTGCATATGACTTTTCATCACCATTGCCATCTGATAATTTCCAATCTAAAGAATTATATGGAATTTTATCATTTGATTTATTTTCAATTTTTAATGATACAACAACATATTCTTTTCCTTCAGGTGCTTTTAAAAACTCTTGATCTCCCTCTGTTCTTCTAACATCTGTTACAGAATAGTTAACCTCTTTATATGTTGCAACTTCATTTTGTCCAAATTCTTTCTTTCTTGCTTTTTCTTTGTTTGAAGCTATTATTGAACCAATTATTATTAATAAAATTAATCCTAAAATTATATACTTCATAATAGGCTTTTTTAAACTTCTACCACAATTAGGGCAAGTTTTTGCTGTTGTGCTTACTTCTTTACCACATTCTTTACATGTTTTCATTAATAAAATATCTCCTCTCTTTTTTTATTATTATAGCATATAAAATTTTTTTAACAAATATTTCTATAATTTTTATTATATTTTATTATATATTTGTTTTTCATAAAAAATATTACTTTTTCATTAATTTAACATAACATCAAGTTATGTTTAGTTACAATTTTGTAACACAAATTTAACAAATGGTTAAAAGTGTTTATATTTAAATAACAATTTTTGAAATAGCATCTTTTTTGCTAAAATCTTTTTTGACACATTTCAAAATCGCTGGTATCTTAATTATAGTTATTTTAATAACTTAATTATTTAACAAATAATATTTCTGAAAAATTTTAGAAATATAATATACATAAGGATGGTAAAAAATGGGATATATTAAATCAGATTTTGATCAAATCAAGAACAATCTCTCAGGACTAATTGGTGAAGAAATATTAATTGTAGAACCAATAAGTAAAAGGGGAAAAAAGCTTGGAAAATTAGCTAAAATTGAAAACACATATGGTGACTACTTCAGAGTAAAATATGAAAATGACCATGTAATCAATTATAGCTATGCCGACATTTTTACAAAAGACATAAAAATACAAACATACGATGGTGAAAACTTCAATCCAATTGAAGTACCTAGACCTCTTACTAAAAAAGAGACTATTCCACCACTAAACATTACTAGCTTAGATGAATTGTCTGATGTATAAATATCTCTAAAAATACAAAAGATTAAATTATATACATATGATATATAAATTAAGAGCTTTCCACATTAAAGGAAGGCTTTTTTATCCCCACTACCATATATAATAATTAAGTTAAAAGTTAATTAAGTTTAAGGCATATTTTAAAAGAGTGTATTCACACTCTTTTTCTTTTCTTAATCCATTTCCTTAAGCATCTCATCTAATGTATGCCATGCAAGTGTTGCACACTTTACTCTAGCTGGCATAAGTGAAACATTTTTAAAGGCATATGCATCTTCTAGTTCCATTAGTTTTTCATCATCTAATTCTTTTCTAAATATCATATCTAAAAACAGTTGTATTGTTTTTTTAGCATCTTCTACTTCTTTGCCTTTTAACATTGCACACATTATATTTGCAGATGCTTCAGATATTGCACACCCTGTCCCTATAAAAGAGATATCTTCTATTATCTTCTTATCTTCAGATAATTTAACCATTATCTGAAGTTCATCACCACAGCTAGGGTTTATCCCATCTCTTTTTCTTCCATCTATTTTTCTTTTGTTTTCTTTGTTTTTTGAGTTTTCAATTAATACTTGTGTATATATATCGTTAATATCCATTATATATTTCTCCATTCCAATATGTTGTATACTATATATTATCCTAACATAGCAATAATCTTTTTAAGAGCATCAACCAACCTATCTATATCTTCTTTTGTATTATATATACCAAAACTTACTCTGTTTGTTGATACTTCTTTAATTGCATTATGTAGTGGCATAGCACAGTGGTGCCCTGCTCTAATTGCAAAGCCATAAGAATCTAGTATACTTGCTACATCATGTGCATGTATATTTTTTATTGTAAAAGATATTAGAGAGTTAGAATTATTAGAATATATTATTATTTCTTCTATCTCTTTTAATTTTGTATATGCATAATCAGTTAATTCTTTTAGGTATTTTGTAATATTTTCTATTTGTATTTTTTGTATAAAAAATATTGCACTTCCTAATGCATATATATCTGCTGGGTTTTGTGTTCCACCTTCAAACCTATGTATATCATCTAAATATGTTGCATAGTCTTTAAATACATATTCAATCATATCTCCGCCATATACTAATGGTTTAGTTTCTTTAACTAATTCTTTTCTAATATATAGTATACCTACACCATATGGTCCATACATCTTATGGGCAGAAAATGCTAAATAATCTGGCATTATTTTCTTAATGTCAACTTTCTTATGTGCAACAAGTTGTGTTGCATCAACTATAATTATTGGTCTTTTAATACATTTCCTACTAATTATTTCATTAATTTTATCAAAATCAATGTCTTCACCTGTAACATTAGAACATCCTGTTATACCAATTATTTTTGTTTTTTCATCTAGTTTCTTTTCAAAATCATCATAATCAAAAAGATAATTTTCATCTAAAGTAGCATACCTTAAATACTTTGATACCACTTCTTCCTTATTTTCATTTTCTTTTTCTTCTTGTTCTTTTTCTTTTTCCTTAAACTTATCATATATAGCCTCTTGGTATGGCACTATATTTGCATGGTGTTCTAGTATTGTAATTAATACATTTTCATCTTCTTCTAAGTAGTTTTTAACACTACTTGATATAGCTATATTTAATGATTCAGTTGCTGATTTAGTAAATACTATTTCTGATTCATCTGCATTAATATATTCAGCTACTTTTTTTCTTGTACCTTCAATCATATCACTTGCTGTATTTGCAAAATAATGCATTTTGCTATGTGCATTACCAGCACCCATATCATATGCCTCTTTAATAGCATCACTTACGCATTTTGGCTTCTGTGATGTTGCAGCACTATCTAAATATATCTTATCTATATCTTTTAAGTATGAAAATTCTTCTTCAGTTATATTTTTCATTTCCAAAGTTATATCACTAATATCTTCCATTATATTTCCTTTTTGTTTTTCTTTTTTCTTTTTCTTCTAGTTCTTCTTAGCTATTATACTTCCTACTAATATATTTTTAATCATTTCTCTTAAGCTTTCATCATATATATTTAAAAGTATCTTTTCAAAGTTTGCAAGTATTAATAGTCCTGCTGCTTCTTCTTCGTCTATACCGCGACTTTTTAGGTAAAATAATTTCTTTTCATCAATCTTACCTACTGTTGCTGCATGGTTTCCTGTTATATCACTTTCAGATGATAAAAGTATTGGAAGTGACTTTTGTTTTGCTTCATCTGAAAGTAGCATAACAGTTTCTTTTTCATCTGCTACAGAACCTGTTGATCCCTTCTTAAAGTCAATTATTCCTTTAAATAATTTGGTTGAATTATCTAGCATTGCTCCTTCTAGTAATAGGTTTGTATTTCCATTTTTTTCTTCATGTTTTGCCATATACATCATATCTAATATATTCCTATCATCTAATATATACATTCCATCTACTATTATTTTAGCATTTTCCATACAACTAATTGTATGTTTCATATATTGGTTATCACTACCTAAAAATACATATGTCATATGTATATTAGTATTTTTTCCTTCTACATATACAGAGTCTAAACTAAATGTATTTCTTCCTATACCATACATTATTATAATATTTGCACTTGAATTATCTTTTCCTGATATTTTAATTTTAATATCCCTATATGTTTTTTTATCATTTTCATTTACAAGTATCATAATATTAGAACTAGAATTTTCTTCTAATATTATATTTAACTCTTTTATTGCTATATTATTATTGTCTATTTCGATCATATGTGTTTCATCATTTTTAGATTCAAATACTATATTTTCTTTTTCATATATTATCTTGTTATCTTCTTTTTCTCTTGCTTCATTTGCTTCTTCTAAATAATTTAACACTTCTTCATCTTCTAGTATTGCTCCGTCTGTTTTTTTCATAGTTAAAATATTTGTTTTTTCTTCTTTTATACTATTTATTTCATGTACAACATATCCATTGTTTCTTGAAAAGTTTTTATCTAATATTTTAAACTCTTCTATTATTTCACTTGCATTGTTATTATCATTTGTTATTTCTTCTTCATAATCATTTCTAATAATTATATTTTTTTCTTTTAACTTAATATATTTTTCTATATCTTCTTTTTCAATATATGGAGCTACAATTTTAGTGTTGTTTACTTTCAAATGATTCCATGTGTTTTTTTCCATATTATTTACAACAATTTCTTTCATTATCCATTTGCTCCTTCCAATTCTATGTCTATTAATCTATTCATTTCTACTGCATATTCTATTGGTAGCTCTTTTGAAATAGGTTCTGCAAATCCTCTAACTATCATTCCTTTTGCATCAGCTTCTGAAAGGCCTCTACTCATCAAATAGAAGATTGCACTATCTTCTATCTTACCTATTTTTGCTTCATGACCTACATCTGCCTTATCAGTGTTTACATCAATAACAGGTATTGTATCAGATACTGATCCTGAATCTAGCATTAATGATTGACAGTCTGAGTTTGTTTTAGCACCTATTGCATTTTTAGAAATATATATATTATTTCTTGTCATACTCTTTCCATCACCTTGTGTAATTGACTTAGTGTTAATATTTGAATATGTGTTTTTACCTAAGTGAATATGTGTACAACCATTATCAATATTTTGTCCATGGCTTGCATATGTAATACCAGTATATTCAGAACTTGACCCATCTCCTTTTAATATTGATGTTGGGTATAGCATTGAAACTTTAGAACCAAATGAACCTGATATCCATTCCATTTTTGAGTTTTCACCTATTATTGCTCTTTTTGTATTTAGGTTATACATATTTTTAGACCAATTTTCTATTGTTGAAAAACGCATTTTAGCATTATCACCTACAAGTATTTCAACTGCTCCTGCATGTACATTTAACTCATTGTATTTAGGTGCAGAACATCCTTCAATATAGTGGATTGAAGCATCATCTTCTACTACAATTAGTGTATGCTCAAATTGTCCTGCACCACTACTATTTAACCTATAGTATGATTGTATTGGTATTGTTGTTTTAACACCTTTTGGAACATACACAAAAGAACCACCAGACCATACTGCATAGTGTAGTGCAATATATTTATGTAGTGTAGTAGGTATTGCTTTGGTAAAATATTTTTTAACTAAATCTTCATGCTTAATTAAAGCTTCAGACATGTCCATATATATTATGCCTTGCTCTTTTAATAGCTCTTTTACATTATGGTATACTTCTTCTGAATCTAATTGAACAGATACACCTGCTAATGCTTTCTTTTCTGCCTCAGGTATTCCAAGCTTATCAAAAGTATCTTTGATATCCTCGGGTACATCATTCCAGTTATTTGTTTTTTTAGTATCTGGTTTAATATATGTAACTATCTTTGATATATCTACTTCAGATAGGTCTGGTCC
>CAUPPN010000017.1:0-13665 GCA_963513115.1 uncultured Eubacteriales bacterium
ATCTAGACTTTGCCTCCCATAGCATGTGGAAAGTATAACCTCCTAATGCTATCAATATTAATAGTATTATCTCATTTGATATATATTTACTTTTTAAACTTGAAAATATAATTATTATTGCTCTTATTGAAATAAATATTAATATAGCTTTTTGTGTTAAACTAATAATTTCTTCATATTTTATAATTTCTTTGTTTTTTATATTATCTTCATTATCTAAATTCAAGTAATTCCATGTTGAACCATATGTATTTTCTGACCACATTGAAACACTTTTTGTAATATAAAATTCTTTAATTAATTTTGGATTATGTAAAAACTCTTTTAATCTTTTTTCTATTCCTCTCTTATAGTAGTCTACTGCACCATTTGGATCTTTTCTTCCTGGCTCACCTGCAAGTCCACTATACCATCCATTTGCTCTTTCTGATGGCATCATTCCCATATATATATATCCAACAGTTGGATATGGTTTTCTTTCATTTAAATTATATTTTTTAACCATGTTATTTGTAAGTACTTTAGGTGGTAAATATACTATTATAATGAATATAAAAATTAAAGAAAGTAACTTAAATATGTAATTCTTATTTTCTTTTTCTAATGTTTCATTAAATTCATCTTCTTCTCTTTGTGATACTAGTATAGTTTTTTCACTTGTTATTTCACTTTCTTTTTTCTTTTTTGCAATATTATCTAGTGAATTAAAAATCAAATACATAAATTGTGCAATTACAATTATCATACTGTTTTTCCTAAATATTATTGCAAACATCATCGCAATTGCTGCAAATATCATATATTTAGAATTTCGTTTTTCTGATTCATTATATTCTGTATATTTTAAAACATAGTATGTACCAATTAATGTCATATTTGAAGTGGTATAAAAAATATCATTGTTAAAAAGATTATAAGCCAATTAATCTTATGTTTTTTAGATAATATATCAGCTATTTTCGAAATCATAAATATAGATAACAAATTAAAGATTATATTATATATCCAATATATTTTTTCACTACCATTAAATATTTTAAATATTTTTGAATATATTATAACTAATGGTATTTGATGTTTATGCATTGTTAAATAGTATCTATTTCCAGCACTTAGCTGATTATTATTTTTTATTTCCAATGCTGAATCATAAATTGAAAGTTGATCAGTTCTTATATTTGGACCACTGTGTATTGCTAACATAGTTTGAAATATCAAACTTATTGATAAAAAAACAAATAGTAATATTTTTTTTATTTTTTCACTTTTAACTTCTAAAAGACTAACTAAAAATATTATTCCTATTGTAATTCCTATTTCAATATATTGCTTACTTGTTAATAATTTTGATGTTACTTCTTCTGAATAATCATTTTTAATATGTACATAGTAATTTAAATTACCATAAAGTATCATTATAAACATAAATAATGCAATAACTAATATTATTCTTTTTAAAATGTCTGCTATCTTAGATTTTGTGTTTTCTAATTCCAAAATATTCTCCTATAATCTAAAAATTTTCTTTTGTATTTTCTATTCTTTTTCCATTGTATTCATCAACATAAAACGCTTTTCTTGCTTTAGTTTCTACATATACAGTTCCTATATATTCTGCAATTATCCATAACATACCTGTAAGTACTGTCATAAAAATAGTAAGAATTGTATATAATAGTAGCTCAGAATTGTGTCCATTTATGCATAGTGCTACTAAGTACCAAACTAACAAAGCAAAAGATATTATTCCAAATGCTATTACGAGTTTTAACATATGTCTTATTAATTTTTTACCAGATCCTATTACACCTTCTATTGCTAGATCTACCATCTTAGCTAGGTTGAATTTTGTCTCTCCTGCTTCTCTTTCTTTTCTATCAAATAATACTGCTTTTTGATTATACCCTATATGGTTAAATAATGACTTATTATTTCTAGATATTTCTGGCATTTGTTTTAGTACATTAACGCATCTCTTATCAATAAGCCTGCAATCTCCAGTATCTACATCTACTTCAATATCTGATAATTCTTTTACTACCTTGTAATACATTTTAGATGTAAACTTTTTGAAAAATGTTTCACCTGCTCTTGATTTTCTTTTTGCATATACTTGATCATATCCTTGTTCCCACCATTTAATAAACTCTGGTATAAGTGATGGTGGATCTTGAAGATCAGCATCAAAAAATGCTACTGCATCAGTATCATCTGTTACATACATTATTCCTGCATATACTGCAAGTTCCTTTCCGTGATTTCTAGATAAATTAACATATGAAACTCTACTATCTTTTTGCCTTAGCTCTTTCATTATAGAAAGAGTTCTATCCTTACTTCCATCATTTATAAATAATATTTCAAAATCATATTCTTTAATATCATTAATTACTTTAGTTACTTCATCATAAAAATCATTTAAAACTTCTTCTTCATTGTATGCTGCAACCAATATACATATTTTTTTCTTTTTCTTATTTTCAGCATTCGCCTCAATTTCTTCCATATTACAATTTTCCTTTTCTCTTTTTTATTGATTCATATTTTAAATTATATTATTCTTACTTTTTTAAATAATTATACTTAAAAAATATCATATATCTACTGTTTTTTCAATAATTTATATGTGATATAACTTTTTTAAATATTATTATAGATAATCTTATACAATTGATTATTCTCACTTTATATTTTTTTAATTAATTATTTTTTATACATTATATTTTTCATATATAATTATATATTTATTTACTTTAATTTAATTTAAATACTATAATTTATATATAATATTATAATATATTTAAGCTATATTATTTTAAACATATATAATTGGAGGTATTAAATGAAAGAAGAATGGAAAAACTTTGTTCCAGGTAATTGGCAAAATGAAATTAATGTTCGTGATTTCATCCAAAAAAATTATACACCATATCTAGGTGATAGTTCCTTCCTTGAAGGGCCTACTAAAAGGACTGAAGATATTTGGCAAAAAGTATTAGAACTATACAAAAAAGAAATTGCAAATGGTGGAGTACTTGCAGTATCTGCAGATGTAGCATCAACTATAACATCACATCCTGCAGGATATATTGATAAGGATAATGAATTAATCGTTGGACTTCAAACAGATGCACCACTTAAAAGAGCTATAATGCCAAAGGGTGGTTTTAGAATAGTAGAAAAGTCATGCAAAGCAGCTGGTGTAGAAATTGATCCTAATATAAAGGAGATATACACAAAACATAGAACAACACATAATGATGGAGTTTTTGCAGCATATACTCCTGATATTAGAAAGGCAAGATCTAATCATCTTTTAACAGGTCTTCCTGATGGATATGGTAGAGGTAGAATTATAGGTGATTATAGAAGAGTTGCACTATATGGAGTAGATTTCTTAATTGAAGAAAAGAAAAGAGAAAAACATCTTACTACTTCTTCAGATATTACAGAAGATATTATACTTCAAAGAGAAGAATTATCTATGCAAATACAAGCACTTATGGAATTAAAAGAGCTTGGTAATCTTTATGGTTTTGATATTTCAAAGCCTGCTAAATCTGCAAAAGAAGCTATACAGTGGACATATTTTGGTTATCTTTCTGCAATAAAAGAACAAAATGGTGCAGCTATGAGTCTTGGTAGAACTTCTACATTTTTGGATATATATATTGAAAGAGACCTAAAAGAAGGAAAAATTACTGAAAAAGAAGCTCAAGAATTAATGGATGATTTTGTAATAAAGCTTCGTCTTGTTAGATTCTTAAGAACACCAGAATATGATGAGCTATTTAGTGGTGATCCAGTTTGGGTTACTGAGTCAATTGGTGGTATGGGCTTAGATGGTAGAACTCTTGTTACTAAAAATTCTTTTAGAGTATTACATACTTTAGAAAATATGGGATCTGCCCCAGAACCTAACTTAACAGTTCTATGGAGCACAAGACTTCCACAAGGTTTTAAAAATTATGCATCATCTCTTTCTATTAAAACAAGTTCTATACAATATGAAAATGATGATCTTATGAGAACATATTGGGGTGATGATTATGGAATAGCATGTTGTGTATCTGCCATGAGAATTGGTAAGCAAATGCAATTTTTTGGTGCTAGAACAAATCTTGCAAAGGCACTACTTTATGCAATTAACGGTGGTGTAGATGAAATTACTTTTGACCAAGTAATACCTAAGTTTGAAAAAATCTCATCAGAGTATTTAGATTATAATGAAGTAATGGAAAAATATGACCAGGTGCTAGACTATGTTGCTAAAATATATATTAATGCACTTAATATAATCCACTACATGCATGACAAATATTGCTATGAGACTATAGAAATGGCATTACATGATAAGGAAATATTTAGAACAATGGCAACTGGTATTGCAGGGCTTTCAGTAGTAGCTGACTCTCTTTCTGCAATTAAATATGCAAAAGTTAAACCTATAAGAAATGAAAATGGTATTGCTGTTAACTTTGAAATTGAAGGTGATTATCCTAAGTTTGGAAATGATGATGAAAGAGTGGATCAAATAGCAGTAGATATTATAAAAACATTTATGAACAAATTAAAAGAACACAAAACATATAGGAATAGTTACCATACAATGTCAATCCTTACTATTACATCAAATGTAGTATATGGTAAGAATACGGGGGCTACTCCAGATGGTAGAGAAGCTGGTCTTCCTTTTGCTCCTGGTGCAAACCCAATGCATGGTAGAGATACAAATGGTGCTCTTGCTGCATTAAACTCTGTAGCTAAACTTCCTTATGCATATGCAGAAGATGGTATATCATATACTTTTGCAATTGAACCAAATACATTAGGTTCAAATAATGAGGCTAAAGAAAAGAATTTAGTATCACTTCTTGATGGATATTTTTCAAAGGGTGCACAACATTTAAATGTTAATGTATTTAACAGAGAATTATTAATTGATGCTATGGAACATCCTGAGCTTTATCCACAACTAACTATTAGAGTTTCAGGTTATGCAGTTAACTTTAACAAATTAACTCGTGAGCAACAATTAGATGTAATTAATAGAACAATTCATGAAAGGATATAATT
Organism: uncultured Eubacteriales bacterium; assembly: GCA_963513115.1. Lineage (GTDB taxonomy): Bacteria > Bacillota > Clostridia > TANB77 > CAG-508 > JABCPO02. Next base: position 5,077 of record CAUPPN010000017.1, read on the forward strand.
ATGAAAGGATATATACATTCTTATGAAACATTTGCAACTTTAGATGGGCCCGGTATTCGCTTTGTTGTTTTTATGCAGGGGTGTAAGCTTAAGTGCAAATATTGTCATAACAGAGATACTTGGAAAGAAAATGTTGGTAATCTTGTAGATATTGAAACAGTTGTAGACAAGATATTAAATTATATACCATATTTTAAAGCATCAAATGGTGGTGTTACCGTATCTGGTGGTGACCCGCTTTGTCAGGTACCTTTTGTAACAGAGCTTTTCAAAAGACTTAAAATGTATAATATCCACACAGCACTTGATACTTCTGGTATGTTTGAAATTACAGATGAAATACAAGAACTACTTAAATATACTGATTTAGTGTTATTAGATATTAAGCATATCTCATCTAGTAAGTGTAAGAAATTAGTAGGTTTTGAAAATGACTTAGAATTAGCTTTTGCAAAATATCTAAGTGATAACAATATCCCTGTTTCTATTAGGCAAGTTGTAATACCTGGCATTACTGATGATGAGCATGATATACTAGATTTAAGAGAGTTTTTGAAAACATTAAACAACATCCACTATATTGACCTATTACCATATAGGAGTTTTGGTAAGTACAAATGGGAAAAACTTGGATTAAAATATCCACTAGATGGTGTAAGAGAAGCATCTAACGAAGATATATATCGTTTTAAGAGTATCTTAAGGCCTAATGATTTAATTAAGAAAAAGGAATAAATCAAAACTGAAAACATATATAGAAAATTATTGATTACAAAATATGATTGAAACACAAAATTAAATAATATATACAACAAAAAATAATGCTATTAATTTAGCATTATTTTTGTTTTTATATTCATATATTATTTTATTTTAGGTTATAACATAATTTTTAGCTTATATATTATATTTAAATTTTTTAGTCGTTTCCTTTTAGCTTTTTCATCTTTTCATGGTTTTCTTCAACTATTTTAGGAAGTTTCTTTTCTTGTATTTCTTTTAATATTTCTTTAATTATTTCTTCCTTCTTGCAACTTCCTTGTTCACCTTCATCTCTTGTTCTTACAGATACAGTACCTTCTTCTACTTCTTTTTGTCCTACTACTAACATGAATGGTATTTTAGATAGTCTAGCTTCTCTAATTTTGTATCCTATCTTTTCTGCTCTTTCGTCTACTACTACTCTAATATCATGTTTTTGCATTTCTTCTTTTAATTCATTTGCATATGATATTTGGTCTTCACTAATTGGTAGTATTGTAACTTGTGTAGGTGCTAACCATACTGGCATATTTCCTTTGTATTCTTCAATTATATATGACATGAATCTATCTATTGTTCCAAGTATAGCTCTATGTATTACTACTGGTCTATGTTTTTGTCCATCTTCTCCTACATATTCTAGTTCAAATTTTTCTGGAAGTAGGAAGTCTAATTGTATTGTTGAAAGTGTAATATCGTGCCCTATAGCTGTAGCTATTTGTACATCTAGTTTTGGACCATAGAATGCTGCTTCACCTTCTGCTTCATAATAATCTATACCTAATTCTTTTAATGTATCTCTTAATTGGTTTTCAGCGCTATCCCACATTTCATCATTTTGGAAGTATTTAACCTTATCATTCTTATCTCTTAAAGATAATCTCATTGAATAATCTGTAATTCCAAAATCCTTGTATACATCTTGTAGTAATTCTATTACATCTTTAAACACTTGACTAATTTGTGAATGCATTGCAAATATGTGTGAGTCATTTTGACACATTTGTCTAACTCTTTCAAGTCCTAATACTGCTCCACTTCTTTCATATCTAAAGTCATGTGCAAGTTCACCAATCTTAAGTGGTAAGTCTCTATATGAATGTAATGCATGTTGATATACAAGCATATGGTGTGGACAATTCATTGGCCTTAAAACTAGCTCTTCATTATCTAATTCCATTTTAGGGAACATATCATCCCTATAATGATCCCAATGTCCAGATATCTTGTATAAGTCTGTTCTTGCAAGTGATGGAGTATATACATGTAGGTATCCTCTTTTAATTTCCTTATCTTCAATATATCTAGATAATTCTCTTCTAATTACAGCTCCATTTGGTAAGTATAATGGAAGTCCTGCACCTACTAATTCATGTGTCATAAAATAGTCTTGTTCTTTGTTTATTCTTCTATGATCTCTTTCTTTTGCTTCTTCTAGCATTTCTAAATGTTCATCTAACATACTCTTTTTAGGGAAAGTTACTCCATATATTCTTTGAAGCATCTTATTATCTTCGCTTCCTCTCCAATATGCTCCGCTTGTTGAAAGTAGTTTTATAGCCTTTATACCAGATATATTTTCAATATGTGGTCCTTTGCATAGGTCTACAAATTCACCAACTTTGTATATTCCAACATTTTTTTCACCTTTTTCCTTAAGTTCTTTTAGTAACTCAACTTTATATATTTCACCCTTTTCATCAAAGAAAGATATTGCCTCGTCTATATTCATTTCACTTTTTTCAACATCATACCCTTCTTTAACAATCTTTTTCATTTCTTCTTCTATTTTTTCTAAGTCTTCATCAGTGAACTTATGTTCCAAATCAAAATCATAATAGAAACCATCATCTATTGCAGGTCCTATTGCAACTTTAACTTCTGGGAATAATCTTTTAACAGCAAGTGCCATTACATGTGATGAAGTATGCCAAAAAGTCTTTTCCTCTACTTCTTGTGTTTTTCCACCGCCTAATTTTATTTTTAACATATTTTCCTCTTTTCCATATTTTAATAATTATATTCTTATATTTTAACATAATTTCAAATATTTTTAAAATTAATTTTATACAATTTATTATATTTTTTCTTATTTTTTTACTTTCTTTTCTTATTATTATATTTTCTTGTATTTTGTTTTGCTTATTTTATTTTAGCACCAACTTATACAAAATATATTTATTGTATTTTAGGTACAATAAAAGACGTCATTTCCTACTTAACCTAAGTATAATTGACGTCTATTAATTACATATTATTTTATGCTCTTGGATGAGTACCATTATATACATCTTTCAAATGACTATCCATACATTGCAAATATACTTGTGTTGATGATATGTCTGCATGTCCTAACATTGATTGAACTGCTCTCATATCTGCTCCATTTTCTAAAAGATGGGTAGCAAATGAATGTCTTAGAACATGTGGTGTTATATCTTTTGCTATATGTGCTTGTTCTTTGTAATATTTAATAATTTTCCAAAATCCTTGTCTCGTTAATCTATTCCCCATAACATTAACAAATAGTTGTTTTTCATCTAAGTTTTTAAGCATATATGGTCTTGCATCTTCTATATATGTCTTTAAAGCTTCTTTAGATATTTCTCCTAGTGGTACAACTCTTTTGTTGTATCCTTGATTACAAAGTACATATGAATTTTCTAAATTTATATCTTCTAAATTTAAATTTATTATTTCTGATACTCTCATTCCTGTAGCATATGCAAATTCTAGCATTGCCTTATCTCTTATACCTTTTAGGTCATTAGTGTTTGGTTGTGATAGTAATAATTCTATTTCCTCAAAGGTTAGTGTTGTTGGTGCTTTTTTCTCGATCTTTGGAGCATCAACTTTTTCTGTTGGATCTTCATCTACTAATTTTTTTCTAACTAAAAAACTGTAGTATGATCTTAAAGTAGCTAAGCTTCTTGATATTGTTGATGGTTTCATTCCATTAGCTTTAATATAATCATTATACTTTTCAATATCTTCATTTGTTACTTTTAAATAATCTATATCATTTTCTTCTATGTATTTTTCAAACTTTTTAATATCTCTTTTATATGCTTGTAATGTATTATTTGATAGCTTTTTTATATCTTTCAAAAAGTCTATATAGTCTTTAATTATTCCATCCATGTTTTGATTTAAGCTGTTTTCCATTTTTCCTCCCCACTCTTTGTTTATATTCACAAAATTATTTGTTTTGTTTAAATACCCTTAATTATTCAATATTTTTATTTATTAGTAAATATTTTTATTAAATAATTAAAGGTCTTTAAACCTTTATACTTTTTATGTTACCTATAATATAATATACCATTTTTTTTCAATATTGTAAATAGATTTGAGCAAAACAATAATTATATTACCAAAAAAATTGTAATTTGTTATATTTTTAATAATTATTTTACATTATTATGTAAAATTTATACATATGCTTATAGATATACTATACTTATAATTACATATATAATAACAAATATATTAATACAAAAGAAGAATTGATTAATATCTTTTCTTCTCTTGTATTATTTTTTTTACTCTGTTTTTTCTTCTGTATTTTCTTCTACCTTATTTTCTTCATTTGTTCCAGGTTCTGGCTTTACTTCCGGTTTTGGCTCAGGTTTTGGTTCTGGCTTTTTAGTACCCTTTACTACTATCCTATCACTTGGATTATATATATCTGTACTTACTATTGTTCTTCCTTTTGAACTTCCATTTTTTACTACCTGCTTATATGTTCTAACTTCTTTTCCATCAGCTCCGCCTTGCTGTACAACTTCTTTTCCTATTTCCATATTTGGATCTTCTTTTACAATAAGTTTTCTAGGTATTACTCTTAATATTTCCGTAGTTATATTTGCTTTTTCGTCTTCTGGATTCTCACCTTTAATTGATATAACTACTTTCCCACCACTTACTGATGCATATAGTTTTATTGGTACATTTCTATTATTTTTAAACTTAAAATCTAATGAACCATAATATACTGTTGCATCTATTCCTGGTTTAGAATATGAAGTTTGCATACCATGATTTGTTCTTTCTATAACCTGTAAGTTTGCATTTAATACTGCTCCATATAGTGTTGATGATATTTGGCAAATTCCTCCGCCTACATCATCTACCACTTTTCCACCTGAGAATATTGCTGCATTTTGATATCCAGCCGCTATTGTTCTTTTTCCTACAACTCTATTATATGAGAATGTTTCACCTGGCTTTAATATTAATCCATTTAATTTAGATGCAGCAAGTTTTAAGTTTTTAGTTCTACCTGCTAATCCTGCATTATATGTTGTTGAATATGTTGAGATTGTATTATCAAAAATTGGTAAATCTAAATTATTTAAAGTTATTTTAGGTGGTATTATTTTAAGTGGTATTTGATATTCATCTTTATTTTCTAAAAATATCTTTTTAGCTTCATCAAGTGATATATCAAAATCTATTCCATTTTCTTCTATAATAACTTCTTTAGTTTCCTTATTATAGCTTGCGTCTACCGGATCTTTTTTTACTTCATTATATATTTGTTCGATATCTATCTTATTAGGTGCAACTTTAGAAACTGGTATTTCTATTACATTTTCTTCTGTCTTACCTTCAAATCTTTCGATTATTTTATTTTTTATTTTTTCATTATCAAGCACTAATCCTTCTTCACCAGGATATACAAATAGTGTCTTATCTTCAATATTGTATGATGGTTGTTTTACTTGTCCTGGTATTTTAGATATTAGATCTTTTAAAACTCCATCATATAGTTCTTTATTAAAATTTGAAGTCATTGGTATTTTTTTAAGTTTAAAATATTGTCCTAATATATCATAATTATTTTTAAATATATTCTTGTTTCTACCAAAATTATATGCATCTTTAACTGTTTTTTCTATTTCGGGTTTAAATTCTATTTGCTTAGGTCTTATCTTGTATTCAAAATCATTTAATTTAAGTGTTATATCTTTATCATAATCATCTTGATATATTTTATTAAGTTTTCCTTCTGCTTCAGTAACTAATAAGTTTTCTACTGGAATATTATTTATATATACGTTTTTTATTATTCTAGGATTAGAAAGATTTAATAATGCAAAAATTGTAGAAAATATTAATATTGCTACTATTAAAGCAACTATAGATATTGTAGCTTTTTTAACTTTCTTTTTTTCTTTAGCTATGTCTTCTAATTCTTCATTTAATTTAAAATTATTCTCTGGTAAAACATCAACTTTTGCAGTATCATGAATTTCCATTTCTACTTTTTCTTCATTATCTACTACATTTTCATGCTTTTCTTCTTTATCTTCTTTTAGTTCTTCATTTTCAAAAGTTTTTTCTTCTTTGTTTTCTACTTCTTCTATTTGATTATTATCAGATGAAATATTATTTTCTATATTGTTTTCTAATTTGTTTTCTTTTTCTGTTTCTTCTTTTATATTATTTTCTACTTTTTCTTTTGTTATTTCTTCTGGTTGTTCTGCTTCTTTTAATTTTTCTACTACTTTTTTCTTATATTTATTTACATTATTATTAGTATTATTTTCTTTTATATTATTTTTAAACTTTTTTCTTATTTTTCTTTTTTTCATATTATACATTCATTCCAATCTATTATTATATTATTAATATTACTATTTAATGTTAGATAATATTACTTATTTTTTCTTGTTTTAATATATTTTTATATTATTTTAAAACTTTTATTTTTTATTGATTTTTTATCTTATTTAAATCCATCCTATTTTCAAATAATTTAGGTATAAACTTAAATGCTTTAGATATTGCATTTGATATCTTTTGTGGTATACTTTCTATTTCCTTCTTAGAAATTATATATCCTGTTATTTCATTTTCTTTCAAAATATCAGGTTTTTCAATTGCATCTAGATTATAATTATATTTTGTTATATCTTTTTTGTCAGTTTTGTTTTTTTTATCTACTTTGTCTTTTTTTATTATACTAATTTCATTATTATAATTTTCAAAAACACATTCTGCTATATATCCATAATCTTTTCTTTGCATTGTTATTTCTTTTTTTCCAATTACAAGTATAACATCATATTCTGGCATCTTATTTGATATATCTTCTTTAAATATTTTACCGTTATATACCAAATTATATTTATTACCTTTTATTATTTTATCTGTATTTAAATATATATCTTCTGTAATTTTCATATATTCCTCTTAAATTATTACACTATATATTTCTATCATAAGTATTTTTATTAACTTTTATGCAATAAATACATAATTTGGTTATACTAATATTTAAATTAATATAACCTATTATGCATCTATCTAATTATGATTTTTCTTTTTCATTTAATTATTTGTTCATTTTCTTTAATTCGTCTCTAATTTCTTCTAGTACGATTTCTTGACTACTCTTAACTGGTGCTTTTTCTTCTTCTTCGTGTGGCTTTGTCATTTTAGCTTTTGCTTTATTTATTCCTTTAACTAATAGGAATATGCATAATGCTATTATTAAGAAATTGAATACTGCTTGTATAAATTTACCATATGGTAAAACAAGGCTTGCTTCTTTTCCATCTAATCCTGTGAATTTTTTTACAAATGATAAGTTTTCAAAATTTACTGTTCCTATTAATAATGATAAAAGTGGCATTAATATATCATTTACTAATGAATTAATGATTGCTCCAAATGCACCTCCAATAATTACACCAATTGCTAAATCTAATGCATTCCCTTTAATGGCAAATTCTTTAAACTCTTGTATAAAGCTTTTTTTATTTTCTTTCATTTTTCACTCCTTTTATATATATAATTATTCTTATATTATATATATTATATTATACTTATTAATCCAATGTTATTTTCTATACATAATCTTATTATTTTTAACATATTAATAACATATTCTTCTTTTGTATCATATTTTAATATTTCATCTTTTGTAAAATTCATAATATGTCCTGCTGTCAGATATTTATGGAAATGGCCTTCAAATACTATCCTATCTTCTATTTTCATTTTCTTTAATATATCTTTATCTAACATATATGAATTATTATATTTTTCTTTTGTTGTTATATTTTTGACTTCACCAAACATTGCTATATCTGTTTGAATGAACAATCTTTTATAATCATTTTCAATATTGTGTGATAATTGAATATTAATATTTAACTCTTCAGAAAATTCATCACATCTTTTTTTCATATATTTTAAGATTTTTTCTTCCCTTTTAGTAACTTCTAGTATATCACAATTATTTTTAATGTCACTAGTTTGAATAATTAATTCATATAATCCAACAAAAGATACTTCCAGTATACCATGTTTTAATACTCTTCTTAGCCTATCTTCATCTTTTATCTTGTCACTATCTATCCATATTTCATTTTCCAAAAGCATAGGAAAATTCTTTTTCTTTTTCAAAGTTTGTTCTTCAAATATATCATATAATATTTGTTTTGTAGAATTTAGTCTTTGATCTATTTCTTCTATTACATTCTTATTTGTAATCTTCTTTTTAGCAAGTTCTAATTTCATAGGTATATTTGCAAGATTAATTGTTATTCCTGCAAGCATTCCTCTTCCTTCTACTATCTGTCTTTTATCATCAATATTATTGTCTAATATCCTATGGCCATATGTATATGCTACTTCTTTTAAATTATCATTTTCTAAAACATTATTTTGCTTGCTATCTAAAAGTGAAAAGCGTATATTATCTTTTTTTAGTTCTATCATTTTTTTAAGTAGGTCATACCCTAAATCATTTTCTTCTAAATTAATTCCTTTTTTAACCTTATATACAATCTCTGGATATTTAAAATCATTATTTTC